>JAYTTC010000029.1:0-10583 GCA_043745255.1 Verrucomicrobiales bacterium | reverse complement strand
CGTGCCTTCGCACGGTTTCCATCTTCTGTAGTGTCGTCCGTATCGGACGATCCGGCGGGGATGGGCCGATACGGCCCACACTACAGAACTACAGCCCTTTCAGAGCCTCGGTCTTTTTTGCGTCTCTTGCGCCTTTTCGCGGCTAAGCCCGGCCCTGCCCGTTTCCGATCCTGGGAGGAGCTTTTACTGCGGATTGCGCGGAGGACGCGGAGCGCGCGGAGGGAACAGGTTCCGAGAACCTACTGCTGTCGGGACATCGCGGCCGTTGAAGTGGGCGGCCCTCTCACGCAGCGACCCATTAAGGCTTTCTCCAAGGATCCAGATCTCACCCACTTTGAACTACACCCGCGCGCCCTTCGCATTTCAGAGTTCTTGCCAGGACGTTTGCCAAAGGCCAAAAGCAGGGGCGAATCGAGTTGTCCGCGAATTGTTTTGCCCGTCGGTGGGGCTCTCGCCACGATTGCTCCATGCTCGCGACATTGCGGATCAAAAATCTGGCCCTGGTGTCAGATCTGACCCTTGAGCTAGAGCCCGGACTCAATGTAATCACGGGAGAAACGGGTGCCGGAAAGTCCGTCATCATTGGGGCGCTCAATCTGGTTTTAGGACAGCGGGCGGACCGCACTCTGATTCGATCCGGCGAGGACTCTTGCACCGTCGAGGCAATCTTCGACGTCAGCAAACTTCGATCCCCTCTTTCGGAGTATCTCCAGGAGAATGGTCTCGAGTCCTGTGAGGAAAACCAGCTTCTGATCAAACGCAGCTTCACCAGTGCGGGGACCAATCGCCAATTTATCAACGGATCGGCCACGACTCTGAGCGTGCTCGCCAGCCTGGGAGACTGGCTGGTGGATATGCACGGCCCACACGACCATCAATCCCTCCTCTATCCCGTGCGCCAGCTGGCCATGGTGGATGCGTTTGGTCACCTGGAAGGACTCCGTTCGGAACACGCCAAGTGGGTCACTCAGTTGAACGAGAACAAGGCCTCCGTCGCTGAGTTGATCGTGGATGAACGCACCTACGCCCAACAGTTGGATCTCCTCCGGTTCCAGGTGCAGGAGATCACCGCCGCGCGGCTGAGCGAAACGGAGGAAGAGCCGCTCCAAGCTGAGTTTCACCGGGCAAGCAACGCGTCCCGCTTGGTGGAGTTGGTCCAATCGGCACTGGATGTTCTTAGCGAAAGCGATGCCTCTCTGCTCTCCTCCGCCGGACTCCTCGGCAGAACTCTCCAGGAATTCCAACGCCTCGATCCAAGTTCAGCCTCGCTGGCAGAGCTTCACGGTCAGGCCGTGGCGAACTGGCAGGAGCTGAGCACTGAACTTTCGAGATATGGGGATCGACTAGAAATCGATCCCCGGCGACTGGCCGAGCTTGAGGAGAGATTGAGCCTGCTTCAGTCCCTGAAGCGAAAGTACGGCGGAAACCTGCAAGAGGTGATTGCCTTCGGTGAGGAGGCGCAGCAGAAGCTCACACGACTGGAGGGACGAGAAGCCGAGCTGGAGAGGCTGCGGGCCGAGATCCATCGTCTCGAATCGGAACTTTGGAAATCTGGAGGACTGCTCTCGGGAAAACGAAAAAACATCGCTCCCAAGTTAAGCCGCGACATTGTGAAACAGCTGAGCGAGCTAGGATTTCGACAAAGCCAGTTTGAGATTAAATTGCAGACACAAACGCGGGAAGAATCCGTTGGCTCTCCCCGCGTTTCGGGACTCGATGAGGTGGAATTCCAGTTCGCACCCAACCCGGGTGAGCCGGCCCGACCGCTTCGAGCTGTCGCCTCATCGGGGGAGATGGCTCGAGTCATGTTGGCGATCAAAACCGTGTTGGCAGCCCAGGACGACGTGCCGGTGCTGGTGTTTGACGAAGTGGACGCGAATGTCGGGGGTGAAACAGCGCAAGTAGTGGGGCAGAAGATGGCCCAGATCGCGTCTCAGCGCCAGGTGCTGTGCATCACACATCTGGCCCCGGTGGCCGCGGCTGCGGGGGTGCACTATCTGGTGAGCAAGGAGGTCCGCAATGGACGAACACTGTCGGCGATCGATCGCCTGGATCGGGGGCAGCGCATTACCGAAATCGCCCGGATGCTGGGCGGCCAATCAAACGCTGCCCGACAACACGCCGAGGCGCTACTCGAGTAGTTTCCCCGATCCGTTCTGCTCTTTCTTGCTTTGCGTTCGCTGCTCGGCGAAGAAGCTCTTCAGCATCTGGCGACATTCGAGTTCTCGCACGCCCAGCGTGATCTCGCAGCGATGATTCAAGGTAGGAAATTGCAGGATATTCATCGCGCCGCCTGCGGCACCCCCCTTGGAATCCCCCGCACCGAACACCACTCGTGCCAGCCTCACGTGCACGACCGCACCGGCGCACATGGGACACGGTTCCTTGGTCACGTAGAGAGTGCAGTCGGTGAGGCGCCAATCGCCGACCACCTCCTGAGCCTGAGTGAGCGCCAGCATCTCGGCATGTGCGGTGGCGTCTTTGAGCAACTCCACCTGGTTATAGGCGCGAGCGATCACCCGTCCCGCCCGAACCACGACGGCACCGATAGGCACCTCCTCCTGAGCGTAAGCTCTGGCGGCCATGCGAAGCGCCTCCCCCATAAAGAAGTGATCGCTCTGCAAATCGATGATCGGTTCGTCAGCCATGGGTCATTCCTAACAGCCTCCCGAGCGTTAGCCCAGCCGAGTCTTGGCGTTCTAGGTTAGACGGCCTACGAGACGGATTCTTCCAGCGTCCAGGCAAACGTGCCCTCTGGCTCGCAACGACAATGCGCGGCGAAAAATCCGCCGCGATGCCGCCAGAAAAGCGGCCAGATCTGATCACGATCCGTGACCGGGATCGGCAGTGGATCCAATTCCTCCCGACGAAAGAACGCGAATCGACCCTCCCGATGCGGTGCGGGTGCGACGGACACTCGCGGACGCACCTCGAAGAGCAACATCAGCCAGTGGGCCTGCCCGGCGTATCCGTGTTCGCTTACCAGTCCGGTGAGGTGCAAGTCCGTCACGCCGACTTGAAGCCCCATCTCCTCCTTCGCCTCCCGGCAGGCGCACGCGTAGGGAGATTCGCCGGAGTCGGTCTTCAACTTTCCTCCGCAGGGACTCCACAAACCCAGATTGGGCTCCTGAGCTCGCTCCATCAGGAGCACGCGATCGTTCTCGTCGAACACGTACAGGAGCGTCGAGATTTTGTAAGCCAGGGTAGCAGCCACGGCGGGGTTCCTTTGCGCAGGGCGTCGACTATCGAGCACCAAAGCAATAGAGACTCTTTGCGGTGCGAACGAAGACTTGTCCTCGCGCCACAGCGATCGAAGCCCTTACCGGTTCCTCGGCCAGATCCGTACGCGACAAGATCTTAAACTCATCGCCCGCCTCGAGAACAAAGACCGTTCCCCGCTCACTGATGAGATACAGTTTCCCGTCGGCTCCGGTCGGAGACGCCCACACCGACTCGGACACGCCCAGGCTTCCGCTCCATTTCCGGACGCCGGTTTTGGGATCGAAGCAACTCACAGTTTTTTTCGCTCCATCCACAACGAAGAGACGGTCCCGATACAGCAGCGGTGTGCTCCAATCGGTGTGGCCTTCCTTAGAGCTCCAAGCCACCTGAGTTTCGGTCACGTTTCCTTTGCCGCCTTCACGAAACGCCACCAAGGGCTGCCCCTTCGGGCCGCTGGCATAGATCAATCCGGAAGCCCCCACGGGCGACGCGACGATGCGATACCAATCATCCCGCTTTTCATATAATCTCGCCCGCCAAAACTCCTCACCGGTTTTCAGGTCGTGGCCGGTCACATAATCTCCACCCACCACGATCAGTTCGCGGCGATCTTTTCCCTCGTAAGGAAACGGTGTGGTGTAAGACTCCTGAGACTCCTTGGTGGAATCTGTCTTGCGAATCTGTCGCCAAAGATCCTTGCCGGTGGAGGGATCGATGCAGAGCACGTACGACTCTCGTTCTGGCGCGTCACCGAGGGCATGTCCATAATCCTCCGGACGCGGATTCCGCTGAAGCACTTGAACAAAAAGATGTCCGTCGTAGAGAACGGGACTCGAACCGTAGATCCACATGATCGCGAACTTTCCAAACTCCTTCCCAAGGTTTCGCGACCACAGATTATTTCCATCCCGATCGAAGGCGGCGAGATCGCTGGTTCCGAACAGAGCGAAGACCCGCTTTCCATCCGTGACCGGAGACGGCGAGGCGGTGTTATTGCGGTCCGACTTTGCGGCACCCACACCGATCGTTTTCTCCCAAAGCTTCGCTCCGTCCTTCCGCTGAAGGCAGGTGAGGAGCAGATGCCTGTCCCCATCCAACCCCGAGACAAACACTCGATCTCCGGAAACGATTGGCGTGGCGGCGCTGGCCGCCGCCAGCGGGAACTTCCAAACCAGATTGGAGCTCAGGTTGAGCTCCGAGGGAAGACCCACCTCAGGCGAAGACCCATTGAAGGCCGGTCCTCGCCACTGCGGCCAGTCTGCCGCGGAAGCCATGAGGCCGAGAGCAAGCCAGCAAGCGAGCGATGCCCAGGCGGAGGACACTCGAGCGGGTCCATGCACTATGCGAGAGAGTCGGGGAAGAGGGGAGAGAGCGTGGATTAGCATAGTGGATGATGAACGATTTCGATTAAACCGGGCGTTGGCCGAAACTCAAGCGACAATGTTGATGTTCAAAATCCGACGGCCTGCTAGAAATGAAGGATGAACTCCATTCTTGTGACGCTGGTTCTAGTTTGTCTGAGCTCTCTTTCACCTATGGCACAGGGAGCCGATGCAAAAGCGACTCCGGCCAAGGAAAAGAAAATCAAAATTGAGGAATTTGACACGCTTCGCACCAAGCCAAACTTCCAAGTTCTGGATGTTCGCAGTCAGGAGGAGTTCAAAGCCGGCCATGTGGCGGGAGCGAAGAATCTCAGTGTGAATGACCCGGAGTTCGCAAAGAAACTCACCACGCTGGACAAATCGAAGACCTATCTTGTCCATTGCGCTCGTGGAAAGCGGAGCGCGATCGCAACCGATCAGATGTTCAAGGCGGGGCTGACCAACGTGCTCGATTTCAGCGGAGGATTCGAGTCGTGGATCAAAGCAGGCAAGCCGGTAGAGAAGTGAGACTCTCAGTTCGAAGTCAGTGGAATCTCCACCTTCAGCTTACGTGGAGGATAGCAGGTGGAGCCTTTGCACGCCTGATACGTCAGTAATCCTGGAATGGCGATCGGCAATTTCGCGTCCGGTTTTATCTTGAGAGGAATCAAAATCTCAAACGTCCCATCGTAAACCTTCAGGGGTTTCGGCAAACCGGCCACTGGCTCCTCTTTGCCAGCTGGATAGCGAATCGGTGACGCGATGACACCGGCTGCCGGCTCCAGCTTCAACACCGCTGGAATATAAGCCGGCTCCGAAGCAGGGTTTGCCTGCACATGGTACCCTGCTTCGATTTCGAACTGAACGACTGCAGTCACCTCCACGCCGGGTTTCACATCACCCTTGAAAGTGACCGCCTTTAAGGTCACTGCCTCACCCGGTTTCTTAGTCGGGGTGGCCGGGGTGACTTGGGCCCAGAGAGCAGCTGGGGCAGCAAGAGTGAACAGAGCGACGGCGAGGAAGGAGGATAGCTTCATATTGCGACGAGGAATTGGAAAATGAGAAAATGTCGGTGGGCGCATTTCAGTCTTTGGAAACAGGCCACTGCGCCTGGACCAAGACCTTGTAGCCTCCGATCAGGGACCATACGTTGCGATAGCCCATTCGCTGGGCGACGTCGGCACTGAGCAGTGAGCGATAGCCCCCACCGCAATACAGGATCATCTCAGCGTCGGGATCGGGATACTCCTTCTCAATATCGCGTTCGAGCACCCCTTTGCCGAGATGGCGAGCTTGAGAAGCATGCCCCGCCTGCCACTCCAGATCCTCGCGAACATCGATGAGAATCGCCTTGGGATTTGCGGCAAGGTGCGCCTTAGCCTGTTCAAGTGTGAGTTCACGAACGCGAGATCGAGCCTCGTTCACGACTTTAAGAAAACCGGGCGAATGGTCCATGCGCAGCAACCTAGGCCAGGACGCTCCACTGATCAAGGGCCGTGAGTAAAATCGCTAACTCACCAGCCAATTTAGGATGGCTTTTTGGACATGCAGACGGTTCTCAGCCTGCTCGAAGATTGTGTCGGCGTTTGACTCAAAGGTGGCGTCGTCGATCTCCTTACCTCGATAGGCTGGCAGGCAATGCATCACCAGAGCGCCCGGTTTCGCACGCCCCACCAGAGCGCCGTTGATCTGATAGCCCTGGAGCAGTCTCAGCCGATCCGTCGCCTCAGCCTCCTTGCCCATCGAGACCCAAACATCGGTGTAGAGTAAATCCGCGCCTTCGGCAGCCGCAGCGAGATCCTCGGTGACCACGATCTTCCCACCCGCGCGACGAAGAGCTTCGGAACTCGGTTGAAACTCCTTGGGCGCGGCGATGCGGAGCTCGAATCCCAGCTTGGCGGCAGCAAAAATCCAAGAGATCGGCATATTGCAGGCACCATCTCCGACAAAGGTAACTACCTTGCCCTGGATGACGCCTCGCTTTTCCTGGAAAGTAAAAATATCGGCCAGAACCTGACACGGATGCTCGTCGTCCGTAAGCGCGTTCACCGTGGGGATCCCTGAGAACGCCGCGAACTCCTCCACATCACGTTGCGCGTAGGTGCGGATCACCGCGCCGTGAACCATCCGACCCAGAACACGAGCCGTGTCTTTGATGGGCTCTCCTCGGCCCAGCTGAATATCGCTGGCGTTCAGAAATAAAGGCCGGCCCCCGAGTTCATGGATCCCCACTTCGAAACTGACCCGGGTTCGGGTGGACGATTTGGAAAAGATCAGCGCCCAGGTTTGTCCCGCGAGAGGCTTGCGGGTGGGTGCGCGCCGCTGTTGCTTGAACGTGACGGAATCACGGAGCACCTCCTCCATGGCGTCGCGTGACATCGTTTCAAGACTCAGCAAGTGTTTCATGATTTTCGTTTCCCGCAGGGCGGGAAAACCCGGACTTTGATCAGATCAAGCGAGCTTTGCCAATACCGATTCGATGATCCGGATGCCTTCGGCGGCGTCCGCGTGGGTCAGGTTCAAGGCAGGCAGAAGACGGAGCACCTGCGTGCCCGATGGAATGAGAATCACACCGGCTTCGTGGAGTCGGTTGGTGAAGAGAAGAGATGCGGCTTTATCCGAACCCATGAAGGCGGGGATATCGCGAGCGAGCTCAAACCCCAGCATTAGCCCAACACCGCGAACGTTCACGATCAGCTTGGGAAATTTCACCCTCAAACGATGCAATTCCAGATTCAGAAACTCCCCGACATGGCGGGCGTTGTCGGCGAGCTTGTCTCTCTCGATCACTTCCAAGATTCTCAGGGCCACCGCGCACCCCAGCGGTGTCCCGCCGAAGGTGGTGCCATGGCTGCCCGGCCCGAGAAGATCGGCATACGGCTGCCGGACCCAAAACGCTCCGATCGGGAATCCACCGCCCAGCGATTTAGCCATCGAGATGCCGTCTGGGAGAAACTGATCACCCCCCGGCACACCTTCTAGAATTCGCTGGAAGCTCTGAAAACAGCCGCTTCGAAAATGCCCACATTGCACCGCATCGATCAGGAGGAGCAGTCGCCGTTCATCACAGAGCGCGCGCAGACCGAGCAAGAATTCGGGGGTCGCCGGAGTGATCCCTCCTTCGCCCTGGATCCCCTCGATCAGCACCGCGGCAGTGGCCGGAGTGATCGCTTTTCGCACCGCCTCGAGATCGTTGTAAGGGACATGACTGAAGCCCGGCACCATCGGTTCAAACCCCTTCTTCACCTTCTCCTGGCCGGTGGCGGAGATACCGCCGAGCGTTCGCCCATGGAAGGAGTGGGTGGCGGTAATGATTTCGTACCGACCCTGATCATGCCCGTACTTGCGGGCCAGCTTGAACAGGCCCTCGTTGGCCTCGGCACCGCTGTTGCAAAAGAAAACTTTTCCACGCCCAATCAACCGAACCAAGGCCGCGGCCAGCCGACCTTGCGGAGCCTGATAGTACAGATTGGAAACATGGACAAGACGCTTGGACTGCTCCACCAAGGCGGCCGTGATCTCAGGATGTGCATGGCCGAGGGAACACACCGCGATGCCCCCGCCCAGGTCGAGATAGCATCGGCCGTTCACGTCGAATAATCGACTCCCCTGCCCGTGATCCAACACCAGGTCAAAGCGACCGTAGGAAGGAACAACATTCTGTTGGAACAGCTCCTGAATGGCTGCGTGTTCCTGCCGCACGATCGCGGGAGGATTCGGAACAATTTCTTTCATGTCGCGTTGGCGTCTCGCGTAGGAAAACGCATTCCGCATAAAAAGACAGAGGAATCGCTCGAGTGCAAGTACGTGAAAAGAACTTCCCTTGGGAAGCCCAACTCCCGATGCCCAGCAGCCTGTCTTGAACGCGAAAGCAAAACCGCCCCGGCGATTTCTCACCGGGGCGGTTGCGATCCGTAGCAAGCCTTGCAGGCTGCAAGAAGGGGTTACGGCTTCCGCAGACGGAAGAACCGGGCCGCCTCGGAGAGGTTTACGGTGACCGAATTCAAACCCGCTCCATCCACTGCCACCCAGGTGGGAGCGTCCAACGAGGTGGCGCTCTCGATGATGTAGCCTCGAGCCCAGGTCGCCCAGGTCAGGGACAACAGACTTCCGCTCACTCGAGTTTTCACTGCGGGTGGGAACGCGATAGGAATACCCCCAGCGGACGGTCCACCCAAGGCTGAGAGCTCAGACTTGGAAAGAGCGCCCGCACGAACCTGAATGCTGTTCACATACATGACCGCTCGTTCGTCCTGATCGCCGTCCCCGAACAGAATGGCGTAGGACTGCATGGCTCGACGAGGATTGTCGAGGCTCTGATTGGCAGTCCAGTCGTCCTGGAAGATACCGTCTACATACTTGGTCACGACGGGCGGTGTAGCAGCCATGTTGTAAGCGGCTGCGAACCGATGCCATCCGTTCGCGGTGAACGCGCCGGTGCCGTTGTAGCCGCCGCCGCCCTGGCCGAAGTTATTTCCCTGCCAGAACAGGTCGCCGTCATCCGTGTTCGCCAGCGAACTGGTCTGCAGCAACGAGGCGGCACCGCCACCAGTCCGCTCCACATAGATGTCCATGACCAAGGTGTATTGGTTGACCAGAGTACCGCCGCCATTCGGAGAGATGCCGTGGAACATCTTGTATCCAATGTTGCGATCGAGATCGCCAGGAACTCGCATTACGCTTGCCGGAACTCCATCGATGTCGGACACACCGAGGTCGGTGGTCGAACCAAACTGCGTTCCAGTCTTAGTGACGCCGTCCGCGCCGTCGAGATAGTCCAGCGGCTTCCCGACAGTCGCCACGAGGCTACCGGCGTTGAAGTCCCATTGACCGGTGACCGAGCTATCTGGGAGAACCAGCGGAATGCCGCTGGCAGAAGGCCCACCCAAGAGCGCGAGTTGCGCGTCGGAGAGCTTCCCGGGACGGACCTGAATGCTGTTCACATACATGACCGCGCGCTCATCCTGATCGCCGTCACCGAACAGCACCGCGTAGGACTGCATCGCGCGGCGGGGGTTATCGAGACCTTGATTGGCAGTCCAGTCATCCTGCTTGATGCCGTCGACGTACTTGGTCACGACCGGCGGTGTCGCCGCCATGTCATAAGCGGCAGCGAATCGATGCCATCCGTTCGCGGTGAATGCACCGGTGCCGTTGTAGCCGCCGCCGCCTTGACCGAAGTTATTTCCCTGCCAGAACAGATCACCGTCATCGGTGTTCGCGAGCGAGCTCGTCTGGAGCAACGAGGCAGCACCGCCGCCGGTCCGCTCGACATAGATGTCCATGATCAAGGTGTATTGATTCACCAGGGTACCGCCACCATTCGGCGAGATACCGTGGAACATCTTGTAGCCAATGTTGCGATCGAGATCGCCAGGAACCCGCATCACTTTGGCCGGAACTCCATCAATGTCGGAAATCCCGAGGTCGGTGGTCAAACCGAACTGGGTTCCGGTCTTGGTAACTCCATCCGGACCATCGAGATAGTCAAGCGGTTTGCCAACCGTCGCGGAGAGATTGCCGGAATCAAAATCCCACTGGCCAGCCACATTTACGGACTGGATATCGGATGGAATGCCAGCCGCGTCCGGACCGCCCAACAGAACCATTTCTCCATCGGAGAGCTTGCCATCGCGAACTTGAACGCTGTTCACATACATGACCGCTCGTTCGTCCTGATCGCCGTCTCCAAACAGAATGGCGTAGGACTGCATCGCACGACGAGGGGCATCGAGTCCCTGATTCGCGGTCCAATCATCCTGTTTGATTCCATCGACGTACTTGGTGACCACCGGCGGATTTGCCGCCATGTCATAGGCCGCAACGAAACGATGCCAAGCGTTGGCAGTGAACGCGCCGGTGCCATTGTAGCCGCCGCCACCCTGGCCGAAGTTATTTCCCTGCCAGAACAGATCTCCGTCATCTGTGTTGGCGAGCGAGCTCGTCCGCAGCAACGAGGCGGCACCGCCGCCGGTCCGCTCGACATAGATGTCCATGATC
>JAYTTC010000028.1:0-2856 GCA_043745255.1 Verrucomicrobiales bacterium | reverse complement strand
CGATTTTCGAGAAGTCGAGGATGTCGTTGATCAGGCGGTTCAACGCCTCGGCGCTGTCGCAAATCGGTTCGAGAAGCTCGCGTTGCTCCGCTGCGAGTCGACTCGCCAGCAGCACGCTGGCATTCCCGATGATCGCGTTGAGAGGGGTGCGGAACTCATGGCTCATGTTGGCCAGGAATTGCGCTTTCACGCGGGCGGACTCCAGCGCCGCCTCGCGCGCCGCCTCCCGTGCCTGCTCTGCCAGCTTGCGGGCGGTGACGTCCGCGACGCTTCCCTCGTAATACAGAAGCACGCCACGGGCGTCACAAACGCTGCGCGCACTTTCAGAAATCCAAATGACCTTCCCGGTTCGCTGTCGGATCTGGGATTCAAAACCCGTGACCTCGCCGTCCTCGCGCATGAGTCGCCGGAACTCCTCGCGACGGTTTGGGTCGACATACAACTGATGCTGAATGTCGGTCATCGCCAACATCAGCGTCTCCGCGGATTCGTATCCGTACATCTCCGCCAACGAGCGGTTGGCGCTTAGGTAGTGTCCGCCTGGAGCGGTTTGGAAAATTCCTTCCACCGAGTTTTCCACGATGTTGCGGTAATTCTCCTCCGTCTGCCGCAACGCGTGCTCGGTCTTCTTCAGTTTGGTGATATCGCGCGAGAGCCCGACGATCCCGGTGATCAGTCCGCGATGGTTGTAAATCGGCACCTTGGTCACCGCCGACCACACATCTTGTCCGTCAGCGTCGCCATGCTGCTGGATCTTGTTAATGAGGGGTTGTCCGCTCTCGATGATCTTGCGCTCTTCCTCGAAGTATCCTTGTGCCTGCGCCACAGGATAGTAATCGAAGTCGCTCTTGCCAATGACCTCATCCGGATGCTCAAAGCCTAGGCTGCTGAACATGGAAGCGCTGCAGCGGATGAACCGCGATTGAGCATCTTTGAAGAAGATACGATCTGGAATGTGGTCGAGGAGCGCTCGGAGTAGGTCCCGTTCATGGGCCAGCGCCTGTTCGGTGAGACGCTGCTCGGTGACATCCCAGAAGATCCCCTGCACTCCCGCCACCTGACCCCGTGCGTCCACCAGAGGCGTTTTTACGACGTGAACAAAGCCCTTGCTGCCGTCCGAGCGGCGATGCTCCTCCACCGCCTCAAAAGGGATCCTATTGCCCATCACCCGCTGGTCATCCGCCTGATATTTCTCCGCCAACTCCCTGGGGAAGAAATCGAAGTCGGTCTTCCCGCGGATCTCCTCGAGTGGGTGTTTTAGCTCGGTGCAGAAGTTCCGGCTGGCGAAAGTGAATCGCCCTTCCAGATCCTTGCGGACAATCCGCTGAGGAAGACTTTCCACCAGGGCTTGGAAGAACGCCTCGGAGGTCCGGAGCGCATCCTCGGCTCGGCGCTGATCCTCGAAAATACGCGAGAGCTGAACCAAATGACGGCGCAGCTCCAGCTGGGTCATCACCTGGCGGCCTATGATCCGAAGCGTCTCCAGAGTGGCGTCTGGCAGGACGGTGGGCTCGTGGAATTTTAATCCGAGCGCTCCCACCGCTAGACCGTCCATGGTGAGCAGGGGGACGCCATAGTAGGAGCGGACATGAGGCTCGTTGAGCACCATGTGCAGATGTCTGAATCGCGGATCCTTCACCGCGTCCGGCACGCAGAGGATCTCGTTCTGCTGAACCGTCACACTGCAGAAGGACTGTTCTCGTTCCAGCTCCGTGGCCTGGAAGTTGAGACGGGACTTGAACCAGACTCGATGATCATCGACGAAGCAAATCAGGCCCATGGGAGCGCCTGCGGCCTGGGCCGCCAGCCGGGTGAGTTCGTCGAAGGCCACCTCCGGCAGCGTGTCCAGGATTGAGTAGCGGCGCAGCGCGGCTAGCCGCTTTTCTTCGATTGGAGTTGGAAGGCTCTGGTTCACAAGATTTCTGAGCGCGGCGATCCCGCCGATCCCATGTTTCCCAGTCTTGCCGCGCGGGGCCGTTTGGCAAGCATCGAGTCCGCACTGAAGAGGGCCAAAGGCCCGTGCCATCCCAGCCTTGGGCAACGCCCAAGGTGCAGGGTCCATCGACACCCTAGAGGGCTGAAGGCCCGATCCATCAGCGCGGATGATAGTGCGGGCCTTCAGCCCTCAGAGTATTTTTGTTTCGATACCTGGGGCGTTGCCCACAGGCTGAGATGGGGCGCGCCGTTGGCGCTGAAGTCCAACGGGCCAGCAGTTCTCATTTTAGATTGGAAGACAGGGAGTCCGAATGGTTCTCGTCTGCAGCTTGCGACTCCGGAGATCAGAACGAGAATTGCTGGCTCGTTTTTGCCCCTCTTGCGCTTTTTCGCCGCCAATCCCATTCTCGCGGCTGGCAACACTGCCGAGAGTTTTAATCCTATGCCTAAAGTCACGATTTTGCCGACCGGGGCCTCCGCTGAGGTGGAGCCCGGGGAACTACTCCTCGAAGCCGGGGAAAAAGCGGGGATCGATATGGAGGCCGGGTGCTTTAACTGTTCTTGCGGCACCTGCGTGGTCGAGGTGGTCAGCGGAATGGCCAATCTGGAGGAGGCGACCCCCGAGGAACTCGATGTCCTGGATCAATGGAACAAGGACCCGGAGCGCTTTCGGCTGACCTGTTGCGTTCATATCAAGCAGGGGGAAGTGGTGCTCAAACAGCAGCATTGAGCAAACCAAGCCCTACTCACACCTCGGTTACCGGCCTATGGGAATTGGTTCCGTGCTGTGGGATCGTTGTGGGTCGCTTGCCCTGACGAGGCGATTCGCTTCTACCCAGGCGCATAGACATCAAATCACTTTTGACCGGACAGGATAGGGAGAGAAATACTTGTGGATCCTCAAGGCTATCGGCATAGATT
>JAYTTC010000027.1:0-2861 GCA_043745255.1 Verrucomicrobiales bacterium | reverse complement strand
CACAGGAGCCAGCCAATCTGAAGGACCACGCAGTGCAAGCGCCAGAGGTAGTATTCCTTTCAGAACGTTGCTTTTTGAATAGAGACCAGGAAGTGCTTGGGTTCAGTCTGGACCAGAGACAAGTCACCAGCACTATCCGATGGATCGTTTCTTCGGCTTAAATTGAGGGTGAAAACGGGATGCATTTGGCTTACGCGCACGACAAATAATACACCGGCCGCGGAGCCGTCCGAAACCAGGCCGATGTGCGCGACATGTATCTGCTCGTGGACCGGCATCGTAAGCAGCTGCTTTCCCCCGACGCCTACCCCGGAAAGCAGCACTGACCTCCTGGGGTTAGGCCCCGAAGGGTGCTTATCTGGACAACCGATGGAGCCGTGCTAAAAGACTGCAGCATGGTGAAAGACAAAACTCGCTATCGACTTCTCTTCGGTCCTTACAATCCTCCCAGAACCTCACGTGGAAAGTTCCTCACCTGTGAAATGTGTGGCAAAGTGAAGGTGGGCGACTACAGCGATGGACCCATTCCCTGGCCGGTCAAGTGGCGCACAAGAAACTCGCTCATTTTGTGTTGGTCATTGGTTGAAGCAGTCCGCCACGAATCCGAGGTCGCCGTGGCGCACCACTGGGGAGTTTGCACAGGAACGGTGCAAAGGTGGAGAAGGGCCCTTGAGGTTGAAGTTTACAACGCAGGAACGTGCACGCTCCAACGTGCGGTGGGCATGGAACACGGGCTGCCCAGCAAGATGAAGCGGCTATCCCGGGTTGCCCGCGACGTGACTCGCAAACCCAAGCCGAAGGAGTGGCGCAAGCAGATGTCGCGAATGATCAAGCTGCGCATTCGAATACATGGACCGATCAACCCCAAACACAGGGTCTGGACTCCGGCAGACGATCGCGTGTTGGGGACAAAATCTGATGAGGCTGCTGCAAAGCAACTCGAACGGAGCACGGGGGCCATTCGCACGCGCAGATGTGCCCTTGGCATCCCGATACCGCGTTCGACACCCCATGAATGGAGCTCCCTTGAGGAAGAACTGCTTGGCACCGACACCGATGCTGAAATCGCCAAGCGCCTTGGACGGAACGAGCGAGGAGTGGAATTGCGCCGTCAGTCACTAGGAATCGCCGCCTTTCGGCGTCTCGGGAAACCGCGAAAGTGGACTTCCGGGCAGATAGCAATGCTCGGCAAAAGACCCGATCGAGTGATCGCGCGATTGACAGGTAGATCGCTCTCCCAGGTTCAGATCCGTCGGCACCTTATGGGCAGGCCCAACCCGTCTCCGGTGCGTCGACTTTGGACTCCAGCGGAAGATCTGCTTTTGGTCCGAAATTCGGATGAAAAAGTCGCTCAGATCACGAAGAGATCCGAGAAGGAAATCGGACGACGGCGTCGTCGCCTCGGAATCCCGAATCCCGGTGCCAAGCGACGATTCTGGCGACAAGGGGAGATCGATCTTCTGGGAACTCTGGCCGATCGGGAGGTGGCGCGGCGCTTGGGCTGCCCGGTTCGCAGCGTAGTCGTCAAGCGAACGAACATGGGAATTCGCGCGCCCGATGCTTGTTGAGCTCAGACAACGGCGGTATGTGTGCTGGCCAAATCGCAACTGCTGTCTTTCAGGAGGAATCTCGCGTGGCCATTCGCTGGCTATCACGCGGACATTGCGCGGACGCAAAAACCTATCGAATGATAGGGGTAGGGCGTGGCGTGGCGTGGCGTACCATAAAGTCACTTTTCGTCCCATCTGGCAGCGGACTTTCGCTGCCTGTTGTGTGGCTATTGGTGGAGCTATCCAGACATAAAAGCGACCTTGCTGGGCTTCTTTCGTGGCTTCAGATGCAGATGCGTTCGATGACGGCGTGGCTGGCGTTGTTCGCGAATCGGGCTTCGTGGCGTTTAGTTTTTGCCTTCGGGTTCCTTTACGAAAGCGGTCCATCCGTCGACGGCTGGATCAATCTCAGTGGGTTCGAATTCCCCGATGACAGAGATACTGGCTCGTGGATCTCATCGTTACCCCGCAGATTCTTCTGCTTCTCGAATGACGTGATCACAGCTGTCCAACAAGCGTGCCAACAGTTCAGCAAAGTCCACGGAACGGAAGATCACTAGCCAGACGATAGACACGCGAAGTCCTGCGTGCGGTAAGTCATTGTGTGAATCAGTGTCCGTCGTCTAACCACGCAATGTCCCTGCAACGACCCGGCCGAATCCTGAGAATAGCTTACGCGGCGGATCGAAGGACTGCTGTCGAGCAAAGGCTCCTCCGGTATTACTCACGTCAACACCTTGCGAATGAGGGGATCTGCCAAATGGGACGAACTACATTGCCGGTAATAGAAGACGGGCAGACAGGCCAGGGTGATCCTTACGAGCTAAAACGAGCAGAACCGGCAAGCGAGCCCGTCGGCTCGCCGGTTCTGCGGTCGAGGTTTCCTCGGGCTCATTCTTCTCACTTACACCGTCGTCTGAGGGTCTTTCTGCTGCGTTACCGTCGATTCCGCCGAGTCCCGAGGAATTGGCGGACCGTCTGATCGTCCATGCCGCTCGTATTCCTCAAGCGGCGGCAACTCCACATGAGCCTGCTTTGCGTAAGCTCGATGCACAGCCGCACTTGAATGGCCCAGGGCCTCCTTCGCCCGTTCAGCCCAGGCGTATCTATAAGAATGAAGGCTGATTCCGGAAATCTTCAACGACTTGCATCGATCGTGAAACCTCGATGCTCGCTCCGCGGAGGTGAGCTGTGACCACTTAGGGAAAAGAGGTCCACTGTTTGGCAGCTTTAGGAGGATTGCCGCAACCTCCTCCCCGAAACGCAACACGGCGGGCCTCCCGTTCTTCCTACGGCGGTAACTGATCGTTT
>JAYTTC010000026.1:0-2866 GCA_043745255.1 Verrucomicrobiales bacterium | reverse complement strand
CGAGACCGGGAGACGAGATTGTCCTGCGGCTGCACAAGCCGAGCGCGCTCTCACGCGATGCGGTGATTACGCCCCGAGATGATCAAAGCATCGCGCTTCGATTGACGGTCCACTCGATCATCACGGGCGAAGAGGGAGGAAATCTAAGCCTGGCATCGAGCCAGGTCGCGCCGCTCAATGCGTTCGTGCGGATCGAAGAACTCGACCAAGCCGTCGGATTGTCGGGGCGAGCGAATCTAACCTTGATGCCACCCTTCGTACTGCGTGAGGACTGGAAAGGTCCATCGCGATGGATGCGCTGGTTTTCGGTGAACTGGCGGCGATTTTTTCGGATGCCCCCTCCACCCGATACCGAGGATCGACCGCTCGCGCCGGACGCCGATCAGTTGGCGATGTTGAACGGAGCACTGGGTCATCTGTGGGAGCTTCCTGACGCCGAGCTAGAGCTCAGAAGCGCGCCGGGAGGACCGTCTCAGCTAGAACTCATCAGCCGGAGAATTTTTTTAGAAGACTCGGTCGTCGCGGCAGCGCGCGGAGTGATGCGCACCAATCGATGGCGGCCCGATCTAGCCTCTCTTCCGGGCGATCTGGCGACCCATAGCAGCGGCATTCTCACCTACCTCGTAAACGAAATTCGATTTGGCGATCGGGCGACGCCCTACTCCATGGTGACCGCGGCGGAGACACCCTGGGTTCCAACCGATTTGGGCGACGACGAAATCCTACTCAATGAGTGGCTGGCAGAGGACTTGCAAGCCAAGGCAGGAGATGAGATCAACCTCAGCTACTATCTCTTGGATACGGGCACTCAATTGGTTGAACGCACCAATCGATTCCGAGTGCGCGCGGTGGTGCCAATGGAAGGAATCCACGCCGATCGCACCCTGATGCCAGAGTTCCCCGGACTGACCAAAGCGGAAAGCACTCGCGACTGGGATGCGGGTTTCAAGCTAGTGAATCCAATCCGGGACCAGGACGAGTCCTATTGGAAAAAGTATCGTGGAACGCCGAAAGCTTTCGTCACGCTCGCAGCGGGGCAGAGGATGTGGGCGAACCGTTTTGGTCGGCTGACCTCTATCCGCTATAGCCTGCCCGCAGGGGTCGACGTCACCACCGGGCGTGAGGCCGTCGAGGCAACGGTGCTCTCCAATCTTGATCCGGCGAGAGTTGGATTGGCATTCCAACCCGTGCGCGAGCAAGCCTTGCACGCGGCTACCGACGGTCAGGATTTCGGCGGCCTTTTCATCGGCTTCAGTTTCTTCCTCATTCTCGCAGCGCTCATTTTGATGGCCATGCTCTTCGGTTTCGGAGTGGAGCAGAGGCAGATCGAAATCGGAACTCTGCTCGCGTTTGGCTTTTCGCCGACCCGAATTCGTCGACTCTTCTGGACCGAGGGATTGCTTCTCGCGTCCCTCGGCGCGGTGATCGGAGTGGCCGGGGGCATTTACTACGCGAAGGCGATGCTCTGGGCGCTCGGCACGCTGTGGCGGGATGCGGTGGGCACCTCCGCGCTGCGATTCCATCTCACGCCCCCTACCCTGATGATCGCGGTCTTCTCAGCTGTCATGGTGAGCGGCTTGACCATCTGGCTAGTCATTCGCAAACAAGGGAGAAGACCCGCACGCGAACTGCTTGCCGGTGAGGGCGAGAACTTTTCAAGCACGTCAACTCGGTCGAAGGGCCGCGTCCCAGGGTGGATCACCTGGATCGGATTGATCGGAGCGGTAGGGATGATCGGCGCGGCGATCGTACGTCATGAAACCGCCAATGCGGAGACTTTCTTTGGCGCAGGAGCGCTGGCGATGATCGGAGGGCTGGCGGCAGTCTCCGGTTGGCTGGGTCGGCTGGCGAGGTCAGAATCCGCAGGAGGACTGTCACGATGGGCTCTCGCCGTGCGAGGGCTGGGTCGGCGACGCACGCGCAGCCTGGCTACGGCAGCACTTCTCGCGTGTGGCAGCTTTCTGGTGGTGTCGATTGGAACGAATCGATTGGACGCCACCCGAGACGCGCACCGACGGGACGCTGGCACCGGCGGATTCTCCCTGCTTGCGCAAAGTTCGCTTCCCGTGGTGCAGGACCTGAATACGCGCAGCGGACGAGAAGCGCTGGGGCTCAATGAAAGCGGGCTGACAAATATGTCTGTGGTGCCATTCCGCGTGCGGCCGGGCGATGATGCGAGCTGCCTCAACTTGAACCGCGCTCAGAATCCACAGCTTCTGGGAGTCAATCCCGCGCGCCTTGCCGAACGAGGTGCATTCTCCCTGTCAGGAGTGTCGAGCGGGCTCGATGCGAGAGCGGGATGGAGGCTTCTGCAACGGGCAAACGAAACAGACCCGATTCCTGCGATCGGCGACGCGGCATCCATCCAGTGGGCGCTGGGAAGGAAACTCGGAGATATCCTGTCCTTCACCGATGAGCGCGGGGAAGAGTTCAAAGTGAAACTGGTGGCGAGTTTGGTCAACTCGGTCCTTCAAGGGAACCTGATCCTGGACGAGCGCGAGTTTGCTCGCCATTTCCCCAGCCTCGCAGGCTATCAATTCTTCCTCATCGACGTGCCCGACCCCGCGCGGGACGAGGTTTCGAGTGAACTCGCACGGGGACTCCAGAATTACGGA
This sequence comes from Verrucomicrobiales bacterium, assembly GCA_043745255.1. Taxonomy (GTDB): domain Bacteria; phylum Verrucomicrobiota; class Verrucomicrobiia; order Limisphaerales; family UBA11320; genus UBA11320. Next base: position 251 of record JAYTTC010000026.1, on the reverse strand, counting down.
TTGGAAGCAATCCCCACCGTCACCCGACTCGCACAGTTCAACAGCGTGCAGAACACCTATCTCAACACCTTCCAGGTCCTCGGCGGGCTGGGACTTTTGCTCGGCAGCGCGGGACTGGGCGTTGTGCTGCTGCGCAATGCGCTGGAGCGGCGATCAGAGCTTGCCTTGTTGAGAGCCGTGGGCTTCCGGGCCCACGCACTTCGACTTACCGTTCTCGGCGAACACGTACTGCTGCTGACCCTGGGGTTAGG
>JAYTTC010000025.1:0-2878 GCA_043745255.1 Verrucomicrobiales bacterium | reverse complement strand
ACGCCCTCGGAAGCCGTAGAGAGCTCGGGAAGCACGACCGGCTCCGGAACCATGCCAGGCTCCAGCCTGCATCCAACCGACTTTGTCGGTGGCCGTGGAAGATGGGTCAAGATCACCTCGATCAGTGGACTAAAGACGTGAGAGCGGGCCAGATGCCGGACTTTGGGGCCAATCTGCTATATTGACCATGTCCTCACCCTCTCCGATTGATCCGTGCCTCTCCCGCTATCGAAGGGTGTTGGGCTTCTTTATCATGGCTCTCGTTCTGAGCGGTGTCACCGCCTTCCCCCTCCTCACCGAGCTTGAAGCAGTTGTTCGCATTCGAGGCAGAGGGATTTGAGATCTTCGTGACCATCGATTCCAACCTCAAGTATCAGCAGAGGCTCGAAGGGCGTAGACTTAGGATTGTGGCCTTGATGTCAACGCGGTGTGGTTAAAAGTGGGTGAGAATGGAGTCTCGCAGATTCGAAGAGATGGGGCGGGGATGGGCCGATACGGCCCACACTACAGAACTATAGTCCGGCTTCTGTAGCGTCGTCCGTATCGGACGATTCGGGGCGGGGGATGGGCCGATACGGCTCACGCTACAGAACCGCAGCCCTGTTGTGGAACAGTGCAGGCAGAGTTCAGAGACCCGGTCTTTTTTGCGTCTCTTGCGCCTTTTCGCGGCTAAGCCCGGCCCTGCCCGTTTCCGATCCGGGGAATAGCCTTAACCGCGGATCGCACGGATGACGCGGACGTAAGGCCGGGTTACGCCCCATGTCACAACCACCTCTAACGCCTCTGCAATGGGTTGGCGTCGCTCTCTTGGCCGGACCACCACTGGTTCTCGTCTTTTGCCATGTCTTGTCGATACCATGTTGAGCCTGGTTTGCGATGACATCCAATGGCTCAGCGTGTAAGTTGACAACACCACCGTCGACACGCTCAAACTCCTGCACCCCTTTGCGCCATCTCATCGTTCTACTCTCCCTTCTCCTGGTCGCGCGGGGGTTGATAAGCGCCCAGAGCGCGTCGCGACGTGATGCGGTCTGCGGTCCGGAAATTCTCACCGTGGCGGACGCGTGGACGAAGAGTCGCGAGGAACTCCAAACTCTCCAGGAGGCACTCCAGGGAAACCATTTTGAGGATGCCGCTCGCGGCGCAGAGTCCATTCGGACCCATCTCGGCTTCATGCGCAACCGCTCCGTTCTTTTCACCTCGGAACGAAAGAGTCAGCTTGATCACACTGTCGATCAGGCCAGTCGAGTGATCGATTCTCTCACGACCGCCTGCTCTGCCCGCGACAGTCAAGCAGCTCAGGTGACGGTGCAGCGTTTGAGAAACGCGCTCAGCGAGGTGGGAACGCTATATCCTCCGGACGCGCTCGACCCGGGCAGTCCGAAGGCCCTGGTCATGAGCGGGCTTCCTGCGCCTTCTGTTTCGATCGAGATCCTGGACGCGAGCCTGCACCCCCATCAGCCAACCCGAGTGCGTTTTCGTTTGCGCATGGGAAATGGCAAACCAGTCACTCCGGGAAATTTAGTTCCGCACCAAGAACACCTCCTTCACGCGCTGCTGCTGGACCCGGCATTTCGCGATTATCATCACCAGCATCCGACTCCGACCACAACCCCTGGAGAATACGAATTTACTTTTGAACCGAGAGAAAACTCCAACTATCGGATGTGGATCAATTTGGTGGCGATGCCGTTCGCACTCGAGGAATTTCCTTATATTGATCTTCTGACCCCGACGGTGGCACCCGCCCTGCAACGCACTACCAATACCGTCGCTATCACCGAGGCGGGGCGAGCAGAACTCAGTTGGGTCAGCGGCCTGCCGATCGCCGGGCTTAAATCACGACTAAAGGTAAAATTCTTCAGTCCCGATGGACAACCGCGAGACGATTTGGAGACGTTCATGGGTGCGTTCGCTCATTTGGTCGGATTCAGCGAGGACTATCGAAGCCTGTTGCACATTCATCCAGTGGACGAGTCGCTGGCGTCGACGTCTGTGGCGGGCCTCGAAAAGAAAGGCGGCCCGGAACTGGAGTTTGTTTTCATCGTCCCCAAGCAAGGCTACATGCGGCTCTTTGTTCAAACGCAGGTCGGCGGGAAGCCGGTCCTGTTCGCGTTTGGTTTCGAGGTTAGGACTACTCCGTAGCGGGGTGATCGCCGGCTATTGAGAGCCCGATCCATCAGCGCGGGTTATAGGGCGGGCCTTCAGCCCTCAGGGTGTTTTTGCGGCGTTGTCCTGGGGCGTTGCCCACAGGCTGAGATGGGGCGCGCCGTTGGCGCTGGAGTCCGACGAGCCAAAGGCCATCCCAGACAGGTCCATCGGGACTGGTTGTCGGCGGCAGCTCACGACTCCGCGGATCAAAATGAGAATTGCTGGGTTGCAAGAACCAACGATTGCCAGAGTGCGCACGGATGGCGGACAGTTCCTGAAATGCGCTCTGAGGCCGGCCGACGACTCGGCTAATTCCGCAGATGCACCGCCGCATGAACTTCAGGTTTCTATTGGACACGCTCGCTGCGAGTCAGGGATATCTCCGTGCCTCCGCCAACAACGCATCCCGTCCTCAATCCAGCATTCGTCGAAGTGTAGTCGGGTTGTTGCTGGTCGGACTGGTGGCGGGATGTCTTTCGGGACGCTACCCCACAACCAAACCCGAGCACGTTAGCGACACCTACTTCGGAACGCAGGTCGAAGATCCATACCGCTGGCTGGAACGCTCCAGCGATCCGGAGGTTCGTCACTGGACGGCAGCTCAAAATGGTCATGCCCGAGCGCTTCTGGATAAAGTCGACTCGAGGCCGCTCATCGAGGCGCAGCTCCGCGAGTTTCTTTCTGTCCGCTTGCCTGGCTACTCAAGCCTGGCCTGGGGTGGGGATCG
>JAYTTC010000024.1:0-2881 GCA_043745255.1 Verrucomicrobiales bacterium | reverse complement strand
ATCAGAGTCCGTCGGCCGCGGTTTCGAAATGACCTCAGCCTTCTGGGACCCATCCTCGTTTTCTTTTTTGCGAATTCTGTGCCTCTTCGCGGCTAAAGCCGGTCCCTGCGGTTCTCTCGTCATTGCGGTGGTTGTCTTCTGTAGCGTGGGCCGTATCGGCCCATCCCCGTCCGGATCGTCCGGTACGGACGACACTACAGAGGACACCCAAGGCAACGACGCGAGAACCATAGGCCAGGGTTTAGCCGCCAAAAAGCCGGACCCGCTTCAGAGAGGACTCATCTTCCAAAACAGGAACCAACCTAGCTCGGGCTTTTTTATTCGCAGCCGACGACTCCGAAGATCAAACGAAATTGCGGATCGATGATAGAACGTTTCATCGTGTGAATGAATTCAGTTCACTTACCGAGAGCGCACTGGCCCGCCGCGGTTCTATGAGGGTTCTAGAATACTTCTGTCCGAAGTCCGGTGGCCTCGCGAACTCGTTGCGCGATGCGGGAGAGTTGTCGTAGGGCGAGATGATTGCAGCGAGAACGAGGGCTGGGACGTGTGGCGGAGTAGATCTGCACCAGGGAGATGGTGGTTCCGCCCTGCTGCAATTGCTGAAGACGACCGACGTAGGCCTCAACCTCGGCGGGCGAGGGTTCAAGTCCACCGAGGCTCGGGAACAGACTCTGGATCACCACAGGACGCCGTTTCCCAATGCGCGCGATATTGGTGAGGATCGCGTCCACGGAGCGATCGGGTTGATTGATCCGGGCTAGGTACTCATCCGTTCCCCCGTCGAGCTTCATCCAGATCTCATCTTGAGATGACAGGAGCTCCAGGCTGCGCTCCACCTCGGGCCGATCCAGCCCGCAGGCATTGGTGATGACCACCAGTTTGAAGAACGGAAACGAACCGGTGGCCCTTAGAAGCAATACAGCCTCCATCGCTTCGGCAAATTTCGGGGCAAGGCTGGGTTCTCCGTCTCCACTGATCGCGACATGGCGAAGCCGAAGCAGATTGTCAGGGAGTGTTCGGTACGCGGGACGTTCGCGCAGTCGATCCGCGAGGACGTAATGGAGAGTCTGCTCGAGTTCCTGCTGCAGTTGTTGGACGTTTAGTTCGATCGCTGGCGCGTTCGTCTGTCGGCTCACTTCGCAGTACACGCAGTCGAAGTTGCAGAATTTGTCTGGATTGAGGTTGAGTCCAATCGAGAGGCCGCGGGCACGGGGTGAAACCACAGTGTAGACGTAGCGGTTATCGAGATAATCCTTCGCGCAACCGAACGCGGTGTCGTTCGATTTCGAGACCGAGGAATTCCCGGATGAGGTCATGCTCTCTACCATAGACTGGCCATAGTTCATTAAGCCCGCTTGCGATCAGGGATGCCAGCGAGTTAGACGAAATCCCGCTCATGGTTCCGAACCACAAGGACGGGGCAGGGCGCGTGACGAACCACCCGTTCCGCCGTGCTTCCGAGCAGGGCGTGCTTGAGCCCGGTGTATCCGTGGGTGGAGATGATGATGAGGTCGACTTTCAGTTTTCGTGCGGTCTCGGCGATCTCCTGGAACGATTGGCCTTGTCGAATCAGCGTCTTGGATACCAATCCAGGTGGAAGGTTCTTATGACGGGCAATCGTCTCCAACTTGGCCTGACAGGCGCTGACGACTTGCTCGTTTTCCAGCGCCAATGGAAACGCGGAAAGATCGGCGAAGGGCAGCGGTTCCACCACATTGAGGAGAATCAGCTCAGCACCGAACTGTTCGGCAAATGGGATGGCATACTTGAGAGCCTTGAGAGACTCCGGAGAGAAATCCATCGGGACCAGGATGCTTCGGAGCCCCAACTTGGCCGGAACTAACTCGAGGGTCTCAAATTCCTGCCGGTCGGAAATCCTTGCTGCGGGTTTCGTCCGACGGGTTGGACGAGGAAGGGCTCTGGCTTTTGGTTTGGCTTTCATAGGAGGCGTTTCGATTACTTCGAGACAACCTCCCACGAGATCCCCAATGCCTCTACCCAGCAATTGGTGAGGCTGAACCGTTTATTGTTTAGCCCTCAACACCGGATGAACTCGGCATTCGACCACTCGGTTTCGTCGAAACCGACGCACCCTCCCGACCCCGACCCCGTCACCACGAACGGCCGCTTCACCAAGTTCCCATTGCTGGCGAGCAATTGGATCCCTTCCTCCACCGAAAGCAGGGGCAAACGGTCTTTCAGGCCCAGCGCTTTGTAGTCCTGACCGGAGGTGTTGAAGAGCTTGCGCAGATGACCCTGGTAGCGGGCCAACATTCGGTTCAGCTCGGCTGCGGTGGGAGGTTGTTCGCGGATTGGGATGGCCTCGTAGGTCACGCCCTTGGCATCAAGGAACTTCAAGGCGCGACGACAGGTGTCGCAGCTCTTGTAGACATAGATCTTTAATTTCTGTGGGGTGCTCATGCCTCTCCCGATGGCTGCTCGCCCTTCTTTTCCCAGCGCCGCGCCGCGCGCTCCGGCAAACGTGTGTCGACCCTCGCGTGATAGGTGTCCGCGCCAAAGAAATCGTCGCAGGCTATCTGAAGCTCCATGGAAGGTGCCACATTCCATCGCTCATGGGCCTCGATGAACACCAGCTCCCCGGCGGCACTTCGGATGCAAAGGAAGAGCGGCACTTTCCCGCGATGCGCCTCCACCAGGAGTCGAGCTTCCTCCAGTTTCTCCGGTGTGAGATGGGTTTGATTGAGACGCAGATGGACCTGTGTGGTGTACTTCTTGGGCGCGTCCTGCAGAAGGAACATTTCCTGGGGGAAGAGCTTGGGCTTGTCTTCGTCGTTGTTCACTTCGGCGACGATCAAGAGGGCCTGATTGGGAACCAGAAGCTCACGATATTTGTCGTAATTCTCGTTCATGCAGAGCA
>JAYTTC010000023.1:0-2885 GCA_043745255.1 Verrucomicrobiales bacterium | reverse complement strand
GGGCAAACCGGTGATCGTAGGTTCCCCCCCCACTCAGCGCGGGGTGGTGTGTGCGGCGAGTTATGAGGCTCGCAGATTTGGGGTGCGAAGCGCGATGCCCAGCACCACTGCGGGTCGGCTCTGCCCCGCGGGAATTTTCCTAAGGCCTCGCATGGATGCCTATCGCGACGAGTCGCGGGAAATCATGGCCATCGTCCACCGGTTTTGCGGTGAGCGGGTGCAACAGGTCTCCATTGACGAGGCGTATATGGACGTCTCCGCGCTGATTGCCGAGGCAGAACCCGACGCCCGGCTGGAGCTCGCGAGACCGCTGGCGCTGGAGATCAAGACCACGATTCGAAACGCGCGCCGTCTCACCGCCACCATTGGCATCGCCAGCAATAAGCTGCTGGCCAAGCTGGCCAGCGACTACCAGAAGCCAGACGGCCTCACGGTCATTTTAGATCAGGATCGGGTGAGCTTCCTTCGTCCACAGCCCGTGCGAGCGTTGCATGGGGTGGGACGCGTGACGGAAGAACAACTCGCCAAAGCAGGGCTCCGCACCGTCGGTGATCTGCAGGACTATCCGGGCGATCTCCGCTCGGTGATTGGGTCTTGGGGACCGGAGCTTAAGCGCTTCGCCTGTGGGGAGGATTCGCGCTCACTCGATCTGAGCGACGAGGTCAAGAGCATCAGCAGCGAAAATACCTTCCTAAAGGACACCGACGATCGCCCTGTCTTGCGGGCCTGCCTAAGGGAGCAGGCCGCGGAGATCGCGGGGAAACTTGAGAAACATCGGCTGGCCGCGAGAACGGTTCAGGTGAAGGTCCGCTATAGCGATTTCATCACCGTGAGTCGCCAGATCTCTTTAGAGGGAGCGATCAACGACCCACGGGAGATCTATCGTTTGGGATGCTGGCTGCTGGGAAGAGACAGATTGGTGCATCGTCCGCTTCGCTTGATTGGCTTGGGAGTCTCGGGACTGGAGGATGCCTGCCGCTTACAGCTCGAGCTGCCGCTCGCGTCTGTGAGCCGATTTCAGTGCTGATTGTATCTTCCGTCTTGACCCACGCTCGTCGCCGTCAAAAGCTCACCGCACGTCGCCTTCGAAACGCGCCCTACAAAACATGTTTTCATCCATTCGTTCCGTCCACTTTGTTGGTATCTGCGGCACGGCCATGGCTTCCACAGCCGCCGCAATGCAGGAAAAGGGGTTCGTGGTCACCGGCTCCGACGCCAATGTGTACCCGCCGATGTCCACTTTTCTTGCGGAACGGAAAATTTCGGTCTTCAGCGGCTACGACGAGAAGAATCTCTCCCATAAGCCAGACTTGGTGGTGATTGGAAATGCCATCGGGCGCGGCAATCCGGAGGCGGAAGCTGCGCTCGAGCGGAAGCTGCGCTATTGCTCGCTCCCCGAACTGCTCAAGGAGTTTTTCATCCGAAGCAAACGATCGCTCGTCGTCAGCGGCACGCATGGAAAGACGACCACGACCTCCCTGCTGACCTGGGTATTCGAGCACAGCGGAAGGAACCCGAGCTATCTGATCGGCGGCATTCCCAACAATCTCAGCCAGGGCGCGCGATTCACCGACAGCGAATGGTTCATCATCGAGGGGGACGAATACGACACCGCGTTCTTCGATAAGCGGAGCAAGTTCGTTCACTATCTCCCCGAGGTTGCGATCATCAACAATCTCGAGCTCGATCATGCCGACATCTTTGAAAACGTGGCTTCGGTTCAGACAGCCTTTCGACGGTTGGTCGTATTGATCCCCCGCAACGGCCTGCTCCTCGCCAATGGGGATGATGAAAACATCAAGCCCCTGCTGGAAGTGAAGCACTGTCCGGTGCGTCGCTATGGACTAGAGGAACGCAATGACTTCCGCGCCACCGGACTCGACCTCACGCCCAAGGACTCCTCCTTCACGGTGGGGAACAGCCGATTCACTCTCCCGATGGTGGGTGAGCTGAACGTGCGCAATGCCCTGGCGGTGGTGAGTTGCGCCCAGCATTGCGGGATCAGCGATGCGGAGATTCATGCAGCCTTCGACACCTTCCAGGGAGTGAAGCGACGCATGGAAATCCGAGGAGTTCGAGGCGGGGTCACCGTCGTCGACGATTTCGCCCATCACCCCACCGCAATCCGCGAAACGCTCAAAGCGCTTCGGGTCCGATTTCCGGGACAGCGTCTGTGGGCCATTTTCGAACCGCGCACCAACAGCACCCGACGCAATGTCTTCCAAGCCGATCTCGCCACCGCCTTCCAGGACGCGGATCAGGTGGTGGTGGCATCGATCGCGAATCCGGAGTTGGTCCCGGCCGAGATCCGGCTCGACCCCGAACGACTCATGCGCGACATCAAGGGGGGCGGTAAGAATGCGGTTTTCCTCCCTTCTGTGGATGCCATTGTGGATCATCTGACGAGCGCGACACAGTCCGGAGAGGTAATCTGTGTCTTCACCAATGGTGGTTTCGGTAATATCCACCAGAAGCTTCTCGATCAGCTCCCAGCGCGATAGGCGAGCTGGGGACTCAGCAGGGCGCAATTAAAAGTGGGTGAGATCTGGATCCTTGGAGAAAGCCTGAATGGGTAGCTGAGCGAGAGCGCCGCCAACTTCAGGAGCCGCGATGACCCGACAGAAGTAGGTTCTCGGAACAGGTTCCCCCTCCCATCCGCGTCCTCCGCGCAATCCGCGGTAAAAGCTCCTCCCCGGATCGGAACCGGGCAGGGCCGGGCTTAGCCGCCAAAAAGCGCAAGATACGCAAAAAAGACCGTGCCTCTGAAAGGGCTGTAGTTCTGTAGCGTGGGCCGTATCGGCCCATCCCCGCCCCGATCGTCCGATACGGACGACACTACAGAAGATGGAAACCGTGCGAGGGCACGCCAGCTGTAGTTCTGTAGT
>JAYTTC010000022.1:0-2885 GCA_043745255.1 Verrucomicrobiales bacterium | reverse complement strand
GACGCCCTCGGAAGCCGTAGAGAGCTCGGGAAGCACGACCGGCTCCGGAACCATGCCAGGCTCCAGCCTGCATCCAACCGACTTTGTCGGTGGCCGTGAGGAGCGGGAGCGAGCCAACCGAATCCTCCTTGACCCAATTTGATGCGCATGTCGGTATGCGACCTCAGCGAGCGGTCGCTCCACACCGAATCACCAAAACAGCCTATGTCAGCATTGTTTCTCAGTCCTCCTTCATTCGATGGTTTTGATGGCGGTGCAGGCGCGCGCTACCAGGCTCGACGCGAAATCAGGTCCTTCTGGTACCCGACCTGGTTAGCACAGCCCGCGGCTCTGGTGCCCGGCAGCAAGCTGATGGACTGCCCACCGCACGATATCGACTTGGCCACTTGCCTGGCTGAAGCGAAAAAATACGATCATGTGATCATGAACACCTCCACCCCCAGTTTGCGAAATGACTGCAAGGTGGCGGAGGCTATCAAGTCCCAGAGCCCAGCCACCACCATCGGGTTCGTCGGAGCTCATGCGGCGGTATTGCCGGAGGAAACGCTGTCGGCCTCCGAGTCCATCGACTGGGTGGGCGGCAAGGAATTTGATTTCACCTGCAAAGAAGTGGCGGAAGGTCGCCCTCTCGCTGAAATCGACGGGCTCTCGTATCGCAAGGAGGGCAAGTTCATGCGCAACAAGGAACGAGAATTAATTCAAGACATGGACTCCCTCCCATGGGTGACGGACGTCTACAAGCGCGACCTGCAGGTGGAGAAATACTCTATTGGGTATCTCAAGGATCCGTATCTCTCGCTCTACACCGGACGCGGCTGCCCAGCGCAGTGCACCTTTTGTCTCTGGCCCCAAACTATCGGGGGGCATAAGTATCGCGTTCGATCCGCGGACAACGTCGCTGCCGAAATGGCTCATGCCAAGAAGCTATTCCCGCAGGTACAGGAATTTTTCTTCGATGACGACACCTTCACCGCCAATCTTCCGCGCGCCCGCGAGATCGCGAAGCGGCTCAAGAACATCGGTATCACCTGGTCCTGCAATAGCCGCGCGAACGTGAATCGCGAGACCATCGAGATCATGAAGGACTGCGGCTTGCGTCTCTTCCTGGTGGGTTACGAGTCTGGCAGCCAGCAAATCCTGGATGTCATCAAGAAAGGCGTTCGACTCGAGACGGCTAAGGAATTCACCAAGAACTGCCGCGATCTGGGGGTTCTCATCCATGGTACGTTCATCCTCGGCCTCCCGTATGAGACCAAGCAGACCATCGAAAGCACCATCAATTACGCGAAGGAACTGGACGTGTTCAGCATCCAGGTCTCCTTGGCTGCCCCGTACCCCGGCACTGAGCTTTACGACATGGCTCGTCACAACGGTTGGTTCGCTAAAAAGGGTGGCGACGGCATCGTGGATGACAACGGCATTCAAGAGTCCGCTCTCGAATACCCCGATCTCAGTAAGGAGGAGATCTACGACTCGGTGGAGCGCTTCTACCGCCGGTACTATCTGCGCCCCCGTCCGATCCTTCGCATCGTCAAGACGATGCTTGAAGACCGCAACGTCTTCGTTCGCCGCATCCGTGAGGGCTACGAATTCTTCAGCACGATGGCCAAGCGACGTCAGCACGTGGCTGGAGCGTAACTCAGGCTGCAAAACCTCAAGCGCTCTCTTTTCCTAAGCTGTAGTGTCGTGAAAAATTCGCTTCTGCTCCCCCTGCTGCTGGTGTTCACTTCCCTCAACGACTGACACGTTTCACCGCCTGAGTCTGGGCAAGTCTCTGGCAGTGTTTGGTCGACCCATGATTTCATATGGCAGGACATAGCAGATGGGCGAAGGTGAAGACCTTCAAGGGTGCGATCGATGCTAAGCGGGCGAAGATTTTCACCAAGCTGAGCAAGGAGATCTCCATCGCCGCCAAGATCGGTGGAGGCGATGCCTCCATGAACCCGCGACTGCGTATGGCTCTCCTGAGGTGCCGAGGTGCCAACATGCCCAATGACAATATCGAGCGGGCGATCAAACGGGCGACAGGCGGCGGTGAGCCGATCATTTACGAGGATTTGACCTACGAGGTGTTCGGGCCGCATGGCGTAGCCTTGTTGGTTGAGCTCAGCACGGACAATCGCAATCGAACGGCGGCCGAGATTCGAAGCCTCCTCACCAAAAACGGAGGCAGTATCGCAACGGCTGGCGCGGTGAGCCGACTTTTTCATAAGAAAGGCCAGATCATCGTCGCCAAAGAGTCGGCTCAAGAGGATCAACTCATGGAGCTGGCGCTCGAAGCCGGTGCCGAGGACTTCAAAACCGACGAACACGGTTACGAGATTCTGACGGACCCCGCCCATTGTGAGCCGATCCACAAGCAGGTCGAATCCCGTGGAATTCGATGCGAAGCCGCAGAGATCACAGCCATCCCCACACTCACCGTAACCCTGACCGACGACACGTCACGAGCGGCGGTAACGCACCTGATTGACATCTTGGAAGACCACGATGATGTGAAGGACGTCTACTCGAACGCGGATTTCACCGAATAGCCGCACGCGATGTCCGACTCCACGCCATCTTTAGCGGCCCGTTTCCTCAAGCGGCTTTCGGATGCCATTTTTGAGCATCGCTCATGGTTTCTCTACCCCCAGTTGGTACTTTCTGTCGTCTGCCTCGGCTACACCTTCCTCTCACTCAAGTTCAACACCGACCGCGACTCCTTGGTGGGTGCCGACAAGCCCTATCACGCGCTGTTTCAGAAGTTCCGCAAGGAGTTCCCCGTTCCAGACGACCTGGTGGTGGTCATCGAAAGTGAGGACTTCGAAAAAAATCGTCAGTTCACAGAACGCCTCGGAGCCTATTTGGAAGCGGAAACCAATCTGTTAACGGGTGTCTTCTAC
>JAYTTC010000021.1:0-2888 GCA_043745255.1 Verrucomicrobiales bacterium | reverse complement strand
GCGCTCTCACGCATCTACCCATTCACGCTTTCTCTAAGGATCCAAATCTCACCCACTTTTAAAGGTGCCCGGAAAAACCCGTTCTCACCTGAATTAGTGGACCGCTATTCCTTTAGGGAATACTGTGTCCAAGTGCCGCAGCTTCGAGTCGCAATGAAAACGTCGTACTTCCTCTCCTCTGGATCGCTGGCTGTCCCACTTTCCATGGGCCTCTTGTGTTGGCTCACTACGGCCCAGCCTTTGCTGAGTCAACTCGCCCCTCAGATCGACGCAGCCTCCATGGACGTCGGTCGAGACTCCGTGCTGCGTTTTCAGTTTAGATCAACCAGCGGCGGGGTCATCGGAGATTTCGATATTGAGTTCACTTCCGAGCTGACCCCGAGTCCCACATGGACATCATCACAGACTGCCACCCTGACGGCGTTGGCCGAAGGCCTCTTCAGCGTCACGGACCCAACGCCCGCGGGTTCGAGGTTCTATCGCGTGGTCGCCTTTCCTCCGATCACGTCCTTCGCTCCGCTCTGGATCAATGAGGTGATGAGCGACAATGTGAGCAAGCTGGCGGACGCCGAGGGCAAATTCTGGGACTGGATCGAATGCGTGGAAGGACCGCGAGGTGGAGGTCGCGATGGAGTTCTTTGAGACCGGCGGTGAGATGGCTCTCCGTCAGCGCGCCGGAATGAAGGTCTACGGAACGGTTCGGGCCGGAAGTGGCACTGTCTACAGTCAGCTGCGCACGTATTTGACAACAAAGAGCATGGCGGTCGAAACCAACTTCGCTTTCGTGGAAGCGAACTACCTGGATATCGACAACTTCATCGACTACCACCTTGCGGTCCTTTACTTCCAGAATTTCGATATCGGTCGCGGCGATTCCTAAGGGATAGCTCAGCCCAAACGAGCTCCACAGCCGAACTCTCATCCTGTGGGGATAAGTCTGACAGGATGCTGGATTCACGGGAAAGTAACTCGCGCTTGCTGCCAACTCGATACCTCTTGCGAGGCCTGTCTCTGGCGTGCTATTTCCTTTATTGAGAATCTGTAAACCCTCCGATATCTCGTCGTCCGAAAACTCGACTGACGAAAGAGAACCGCTTATGAGGATGAAAACTTTTCTGTGCGGTGCCAGGATCGTGCTCGCAGCTCCATGCTCCGGGTCCAATAAAGCGAGATGCTGTCCTCTGAATGAGAACGGCGTTACTAGCTCAAGGCGCACAAGCAGTGGCTGGCGACATTCAGCCCATTCAGGAGGAAGAGCGATCGTAGGATCTCTCGCCCTGATCTTTCATTTGCTTGCCCCGACCTCGCGAGTCATAGCCTTGCCGCCGGAAGAACCCGGAGACGGGGTTCCACGCGATCCCTGTCTCAAGGTGAACACGGTCTCCGTGTTACCCAGTCTGGAACTGCGGGGATTGCCGCTCAGCGGTTGTTCGGTGGAGATTGCCGCAGGCGGTTCAAAGATCGAGTGGGTGAAGAATTTGTGCTTTGATCCGATCTACTACGATTTGCCCTCCAATCTACCGGTGAGTTGGCAACTCGTCAGTTGGCCAGGCAATCCCGCGCCCGACTTTTCGCATGCCTCGACCCTGGCCAGCCTCTCCTTGCCGCGGGTTGGAACTTATGTCGTGCGATTCACCGTCTGTCCCTCCGGCAACTGCTCATTCCGTCCGGCTCCGGGAGGCACAAATTACCCGATCGCCACCACCTCTGTTGACATTCCAATTGTGGCAGTCGGTTCGATTCCAATTCCGATTGAGAAGTACCCCGTGCTTCCGCCATCGGTTCGAGCGAGCACCGCCATGACCATCGACATCAAGGATCTCGACTGCCGCTGCGGGGGCAGTGGTGACCCGTGGTATCAGCAGTGGGTCACGGTGGAGCCGTGGTCAGGGGCGGACAGCTATAAGTCCTTGGAGGGATACGTCGAGAAGTCCTGGGTGGCCGTGACCGATGATCTTCTCAATCACGATTCGAATGACGTGGGGTTTGAGGTGTTGCCCGATCCGCCGTTTCGAAGCCTCTCGAATGGGAACAAGTCTCATATGGACGTCGAGTGGGAGACTGGCGCTTTTCCCGAGCGTTTTCGCCCTATCTCAGGCGATCGTATCTCCGCCTTCGGCTTTTGGATTCTCGATTGTGGACATAAGCCGAACAGCGAGATCCATCCGCCGGTCGGTGTGGCGGTACATCGGCCCCGGCCGATTCTCATCCCCCCTGGACAAGTGTTCTCGTTTAACTTCCCCGAGGGAGCGGTGAACTCGACAGCAGGGAACAACGTCTACGTACCGGGAATTCTCACCGACCTTTGGTTTAATCGAAATCCTGGCGAAATCACCCGCAACTGCAGCGATACCGGGCTTCACCAGCCGGCGAGTTGCAACCCTGCCTATCCCGCCTGCGCGCCGAACTGTGCTCCCTTCCTCTACGGCCCTTGCATCGAAGGAAAAGTACCGATGAATCGCATTTATGAATTCAATATCTACCTCCCGCGCAACCCCGCAGTGATTGCGCGAGATCAGGGAGTCAATGCGCCAACCCCGCCGCTCTACGTCAGGATTTCCAACCCCTGGAATTTCGCTGGCCCGAGTCCAGTGGTAGCACAGGTAACCGAGGGGGACGTAACCTACCTCCACGTAACTCTGGATCTGCGGTTCTTCGGCGGAGATACCTACTCTCATCGCATCGAAGCGGCGTGGGTTTATCCTGCGACGGACAATTGGTCTCTTCAGCGATGGCGCGTGGCGTTTCCCACACTCGAGGTGCACGACGACCAGGATCCCTGGACGGACGGATGGAATGCGGACGGTGATTACCGCTTCTGGCTTACACTGAACAATGGGGATCAATCATGGACACGCATTCTCTACGGAGACGATAACGCCCATGGC
>JAYTTC010000020.1:0-2899 GCA_043745255.1 Verrucomicrobiales bacterium | reverse complement strand
CAGCACTTCAATGTGAACGCGGCGTGGTTCAAGCTGTCGCTGATGGCCTACAATCTTTGCAGCGCGATTCGAGGATTGTGCCTGGGTCCGAAGGAACGTACGGCGCGGATGAAGAAAGCTCCTCCGCGGTTTGGAATCGTTGGCTGGGGTCGGAGTGGCAGGCTTTCAGAACCAGAGTGTTCATCCGGGCGAGCGACGGATCCGCAACGAACTCGCTGAGTGGAAGTGGCAGCTCAGGAAAGTGCTTACAGTGGTTTCCCGTCGTGAGCTCGTAGAAAACCTTGCCCAAGCTGTAAATGTCACCCTGAGCTCCACCCGGGCCCTCGGGTGGCATGTACCCCGGCGTTCCCACAGCGGTAACACCCTCGCCCACCTCGGTGACCAGTCCGATGTCGGCGAACTTAGGAACGCTGTTCACAAAGATGATATTGGAGGGTTTGATATCTCGATGAATTAGCCCTTGGCTGTGGAGGTGTTGTATCGCGGAAGCCAGTGCCAGACTCAGCTCCAACACTTCCTGCGCAGGAAGGCGGCCGCGATCCGACATCTCTTTGCGCAGAGTCCTCGCCACGTAGGTTTCTGGATCGATCTCCTGTCCGGAGCGGACGTCATCCGCCAGTTCCATTACGCAGTAGAAATAGTCTGCGGCGAGATTTCGTCCGACATGAAGAATTGAAACAAAGCCGGAATGGGAGCGAGATATCGGCTCAAATTTCTGTATCCCTTCGAATTCGCGAAAGAAGGGACGATCCTCACTAAACGTATTTCGATAGGTCACCTTGGCCGCACGCCAGCTTCCGGTCACGCTTCTTGCCAACCATACTTCGCCACACGCGCCCCGGCCGATGGGGCGAATGATTTCGTGATCCGGGATCTGCGGCAACCTGACCGTTGGAGCATTCTCGTGCATGCCAATAATGTTTGCATCAGTCTGCTGGTAACAAACTCACTGCTAGCGGCTTAAACAAGAAGCACTAACTTCCAGGAGTATAATCGAGAAAGAAAAGAAATTTGTACTTCTGCATCGTGGCATGATTCAGGAGTGTCTGCCTTCCCCTAATGGCTGAGAAGGTATCTCTTTTGCGCTGTCAAAAAGTTGGGGATGTAGGCCCGGCCAAACCAGGATAGACAGCTCTGAGATCACCCCGTCTCGGATGAAAAACGCCAACTTGGTTATCCACAGATCTCGCAGACGCTCACAGATGCTGAAAACATACCCAGGAAAGAGTGCTGCATTCCGAACCAAATGAGCCTTGGCCTCGGCCGATGAAACCTTAGAATCGCTGCCCATGAACGCGCCTCAACAGAAACTGTCCCTGAGCCTCGCCGTTTTAGCAAACTGGGCAGCGCTGACCCTTTGCGCGCACGACTGGCCCGAGTTTCGCGGGCCGACGGGACAAGGGCACTCCCCCGCAAAGGACGTTCCGATTCGGTGGAGTGGGACCGAGAACGTTGCGTGGAGGACGACCATTTCGGGTGCAGGCTGGTCTTCGCCCGTGCTCGCGAGCGACCGACTCTATCTGACGGCCGCGAAGTCTGCCGAGGGGGCGAAGAACCTGACCTTGGGTGCGATGTGTCTGGATGCCCGGGACGGAAAGGTCCTCTGGAACACGGACGTATTCAGCCCAGAAGGCGGGTCCAACCTCCACCGGAAGAATAGCTATGCGAGTCCAACGCCATTGGTGCGCGATGGCCGAATCTACGTCCATTTTGGACACCTGGGCACGGCTTGTCTGGACCTGGCTGGCCGCGTGCAGTGGCGGCAGACTTCCATCAAGTATCAACCCGTGCATGGCAACGGCGGCTCGCCTGTCCTGGCCGGCGACCTGTTGATCTTTAGCTGCGACGGAGCGACCAATCCTGTGGTCGTTGCGCTGGATCGGCAGACGGGCGAGGTGCAGTGGAAAACTCCTCGAAACAACGAGTTGGTGCCCAAGAAATTCTCCTTCAGCACGCCACTGCTCATCACCAACGCTGGCCGCCCAGAACTCATCAGCCCGGGCTCGGGCGGCACCTATGCGTACGAGCCGGCCACGGGACGCCCCCTGTGGCAGGTGAGCACGGGCACCGGCTTTTCGGTAGTTCCACGGCCGGTGTTTGCCGATGGATTGCTATTCGTGAGCACCGACTACGACTTCCCGAAACTCTACGCGATCCGGCCCGGCGGCGAAGGAGACGTGACCTCCACCCACCTTGCCTGGCAGACCGGACGCGGCGCACCCAGCACACCCTCAGCACTGGTGGTGGGCTCTGAACTCTACTTCGTGTCCGACGCCGGTGTTGCGACCTGCGCCGATGCGAAGACCGGTCTCGTGCACTGGAACGAGCGCTTAGGAGGAGGCTTCTCGGCGTCCCCTGTGTTCGCCGATGGACGAATATATTTTCAGAACGAAGAAGGCGTGGGCTATGTGCTGAAGGCTGGCAAGACGTTTGATCTGCTCGCTAAAAATGAACTCGGCGAGCGCACGCTGGCAAGCTACGCGGTGGATGACGGAACAATTTTCATACGCGGCGCGGAGCACCTCTTCCGCATCGGGAAGAAGTGAAGCTCGAAGAAGAATGAAGCGGAGTCGGAAAGTTCGTTACGGAAAAGAGAGTGGTGTTCTCCCGCAAATCCAAGTCGGCCTGCGTCAATGCGCTGCGCCAGATCGAAGGAGCCAAAGCCACGTAGGCCCTGGAGAACCACATTAGGACGAACGCCGCTCCGTCCGACGACGATCTTTTCGGTCCAACCAAATATAAGGTCGGAAAGGGCATCTCGGCTGATCGCTTCTTCGTGAGAGCTTTTGCCCACACCGCTGGAAACGCTCTGCACGACATCCCGGATCGCTACGCCTTCAGCAATCCGATCTGGATCGTGCGCCAGGGTTTGTTCAACACAGGAGTCGGCACAACCGGG
>JAYTTC010000019.1:0-10750 GCA_043745255.1 Verrucomicrobiales bacterium | reverse complement strand
CCATTTGAGCTATGGGAGCAAAGTGCTGCTCGGGCGCGGACGATAGGTGCATCCATTCGAAGTCTCCAGCTCTTTTGATCGGGCCATGTCTGGCTGGGATCGACGGGATCGGTGGCGAGGGACGAGTTACAGGCGCAGTCGGAAGCCGGAGCGGTTCACCTGGACGCTGAATGCCAGTATCAGCAGAGCACAGCTGGCCGATCTCGCGATCGCTGCCGAACCGAGCGTCTCACCGATTCCTACGTAGTGAGAAAGCCAGAAGTTCCGAAACAATCCCGCACGGTCCGCGGGGTAAAGACAGAAGAGCAGAACGATGGAGCCCAGTAGTGCGGTCCGGTGGTGTCGGAAGACCAGGTCGACGAAGGTCATTCCGTTGCCGTTGGCCTTGAAGTGGCGCATCCACCACGGGATGAGAGTGGGGGAGACTCCGGCGAGGTCGTTTACGAATATCATCGTGAACATCACGATGCCTCGGAGGGCGTCGATCGAAAGAATTCTCGCTGCCTTCTGAGCGGTCTCGGATTCTGAGCGGGAGGCAGTCACATCGAGTTTCCGAGCCGCATCCGCTGGGCAGTGACGCTGACGGGCTACTGCTGTTTAGGGGCGTAAACCGGGGGCGGGGCTGAATTCGGGGCGGCAGTCTGAGCGGTTTGGCCTTGGAAGTTCTTGGCCAGGTATTCCGCGACCGAGGCAACCTGCTCGTCAGAGAGAGGCCCGCCCTGCGCTGCAGCGAAAGCGGGCATCAAGGTTCCCGGCTTTCCTTCCTTGGTCCACTGGGTCCAGAAAGCCAGATCTGTTGGATGCTTCAGGGCCTTGAGATCGGGAACCATGGAGGCGCGGTGCTCGGCCTCGTGGCAGACACCGCAGGCGGCGGCATAAAGCTCATGTCCCATCTTTCCGCGGGCGGGTTCGACGTGGCAGCGGGTGCAATCGCCTCGGAAAACGATCTGCCGATCTGCTCCTGCCAGCTGCATGTTTTGCGAGCGATTCATTTGCGCCTCGAACTTCGGGTCGACAGGGATATTGACCGATACGAGGAGCGATTTGACCCCAGCCGTGGTGTCGGCGGTGACGGTTTTGACGATTTTCCCGCGCTTGCCTCGCAGATCGACGGTGACTTCGATGGGGCCGTTACTTCCGGGAGGGATATGCCAGGGAGTGGAGGGAAGCTTGGCCACGGTGCATCCGCAGGAAGTGCGAACGGAGTTCACCAGGACTTCCTTGTCGAAGACGTTGGTCAGCCAGAAGATGAAGACAGCGTTGGTATCTCCGATCTTGGCCTGGTAGTCCTTCGATTCCGCGTC
Organism: Verrucomicrobiales bacterium; assembly: GCA_043745255.1. Taxonomy (GTDB): domain Bacteria; phylum Verrucomicrobiota; class Verrucomicrobiia; order Limisphaerales; family UBA11320; genus UBA11320. The sequence continues at coordinate 9,446 of JAYTTC010000019.1, read as the reverse complement.
CCATGCCAGCGAGTTGGGAGGAAGAAGCGACGGAGGTTGGAGGGCTTGGGTGGGAAACTGACGCGGGGCTAAGGGTGCAGGGGGATCACCGGGAGCGACAATGTTTCCCGGAAGCGGCGGATTGAGGCTCTGTCCAGCGGGCTGAGCGGCATTGTAGATATTGGGTTTGGGTCGGACAAATGTCGGACGATTGGTGCGGAAGGTCGGACCTCCCACTTGAACCCCCGGAGGGACTAACGGGAGCGGCGGCGGTACGGGAACGGTCTTGGCGTCCTCGGCATACAGCGAACCCAAGCTGAGGGTAAGAAGTAATGTCCCAAGAGACATCCACGAAGAGAAGCAAAACCCTGCACGCAACATGGGCGAAAGGTAGGACGTAAATGGGGGCGATGCTAGTTAAAAGGTGGCGAGTGCCATGCCCCGGGGTGTGATTACAACTGGGTGAGAATGGAGTCTCGCAGATTCGAAGAGATGGGACGGGGATGGGCCGATACGGCCCACACTACAGAATTGCAGCCCGGCTTCTGTAGCGTCGTCCGTATCGGACGATCCGGGCGGGGGATGGGCCGGTACGGCCCACACTACAGAATTGCAACCCGGCTTTGAAACAGTGCTGGGAGAGTTCAGAGGCTTCGTCTTTTTTGCGACTTCTGCGCTTTTTCGCGGCTAAACCCGGCTCTGCCCGTTTCCGATCCGGGGAGAGCTTTTACTGCGGATGGCACGGATGGGAGAGGGAACATGGAACAAGAACCTACTTCTGTCCGGTCATCGCGGCTGATGAAGTTGGCGACGTTCTCACGCCGCTGCCCATTCCGGCCTTCGCCAAGGATCCAGATCTCACCCACTTTTAATGGCACCCCCATGCCTCTGCGACGAGACCAAAACAGGATCGCCAGGCGAGGGCACAACGGATCACTCGACAGGACATTAGACCTTCCAGGGGCCTCGCATGGGCTGGTGGATGTAGCTGTTCGCATCCTTGTCGTCTAGGAAGCGTTGGCGCTTGGAATCGAAGTGAAGGACTCGGCCGGTCTGAAGGGCCGTCTTGGCAAGATTCACCAGGGTGCAAGAGCGATGCCCGTTCACTTCATTTAAGGCAAACTTGCTGCGCGTTTTCACCGCCTGTACGAAGTCGGTCACCCTCGGTTCGGGATCCGGCAGGCTCGCCAGCTTTTTATCGAGGTCGGGGATATCCGACTTGAAGCCTTTCATGATTTTGCCCTTGGGACCCTGAATGAAGGCGGCGTCCGTGTCGCGGTTCTCGCCGTCGAGAATGATCTCGCAGCCATCCTTGTACACCATGCGAATCCGCCGGAACACCCCGACCGCATCGCGATCCTGTTTGGGAGCCTCGCTCTCAATCAGGATGGGGCTCTCATCATCCTTCCCAAGGATGTATTGCACCGGGTCGAGATAGTGCTGGCCCATGTCGCCCAAGCCACCGCCGTCATAGTCCCAATAGCCTCGGAAGGTTCCGTGCACCCGATGCGGGTGATAGGGCTTGAAGGGGGCGGGTCCTAGCCAGAATTCGTAGTCCAGCTGGGAGGGAATCGGCTGAGGTGTGAGATCCGTCCTTCCCACCCAGACAAACTTCCAGTCGAAACCCGTGGCTGCGCTCAAGGTGACTTTGAGAGGCCATCCTAGCAGTCCGTTTTGCACCACTTTCTTGATCGGCTTCACGGTGGTTCCCATGCCGTAGAAATTGTCACTGAAGCGGAACCAGGTGTTCAGGCGGAAGATCCGTTTGTATTTCTTCACCGCAGCCACCACCGCCTCGCCCTCGCCAATTGTCCGGCTCATAGGCTTCTCACACCAGATGTCCTTGCCCGCTTTGGCGGCGGCGATGGCGATGAGCGCGTGCCAGTGGGGCGGGGTGGGGATGTGGACGATGTCGATGTCTTTCCGGGCGAGCACTTCGCGGAAATCCTTGTATCCCTTCACTCCTTCGCCGCCGGCCTGCACGGCGGACTGGAGATGCTGTGCGTCGACATCGCATACCGCGAGGAGTTTGCACGCGGTGTTAATCGATTTCACATGTCCCATTCCCATTCCTCCGGTGCCGATCACCGCGCGGGTCAGGATCTCACTCGGGGGAGTGAAGCCTGGGCCGCCCAGCACATGGCGAGGAACGAAGGCCAGGGTGGCGATCGATGCGATTGAGGTGGTGAGAAAACCGCGGCGAGTGAATACGCGTTGTTTGTTCATACACGGGATGGATGGTCAGGAGCCGACGTTGGTGTGCGGGGGAGTATTCAGTGTTCAGTCAACAGCCCGAAAGGCGCTTCGATCATTTCGTTTTCAGCCGGCGCTGGGATTTTTCGTGATTTCCCCAAGCTGTTCGCATCTACTCGCGCCGCATGAAATTTCCCATTTTGTGGGGTCTCGTTTTCGCTCTCGCTGGGGCCGGGGCGGGGAGACTCTTGAATGCGGCTGAATCCAAGCCCAGCCCGACAGGCCCGCAGGTGGATGGCGCGTTTCGTAAGGTGATTCTCGATTCCGATCGCGATGTCGATGGGGACGGCGTCGTGGATGATTCTCTTGTTGATGTGATGGAGATCGCTGTGGCCGGAGACGGCAGAGTGTTCTTCATCGAGCGCGGCGGAACCCTGAAGGTTTGGAAACCGGACTCGCGCAGTTCTGCGGCGCTCGGCAAACTGACGGTCTTCGATCAGCTTGAGGACGGGTTGTTGGGGATCGCGCTGGATCCTAAGTTCGTTGTGAATCACTGGGTCTACCTGTTCTACTCTGAATCCGAGACGCATCTCAGCGCCGAGGGAAAAAAGGTAGGCACGAATCGTGTGTCGCGTTTCACGCTGTCAGCAGAAGCCCTCGATATTGCATCGGAGAAGGTACTCCTTCGCATTCCAACTCAGCGTGAACAATGTTGCCATTCCGCCGGGTCTCTCGCATTCGATTCCGATGGGAATTTGTACGCATCGGTGGGGGACAATACTCATCCGGGCGAATCGGATGGATACTCGCCGCTCGACGAGCGTCCCGATCGAGGGCCGTGGAACTCGCAGAAGTCCGCCTCCAACGCGAATGACTTGCGCGGGAAAATCCTCAGAGTTCATCCCGAGCCTGACGGAACGGCCACGATACCGAAGGGTAATCTTTTCCCGCCGGGAACGCCCAAGACGCGACCTGAGATCTATGTCATGGGAAATCGGAACCCCTTCAGAATTTCGGTGGATCAACGCACTGGATACGTCTACTGGGGTGAAGTGGGCCCGGATGCGGGGGGTGGAAATCCGGAGCGGGGCCCTGCGGGCTTTGATGAAATCAATCAAGCGCGTGCTGCGGGTAACTTTGGATGGCCTTACTTCGCGGGAGACAACAAGCCGTACCGCCAGTATGACTTTGCGACCCGGAAATCCGGTCCTGCCTTCGATCCCGCCAAACCGATCAACGACTCGGTGCACAACACCGGTCCGCGGGAGCTGCCTCCCGCGCAACCTGCGTTCATTTACTATCCCTACGGACCCTCCGCCAAATATCCGGCGGTGAACGCGGGCGGGGGTCGCACCGCATGTGCGGGTCCGGTGTACTACTTTGATGAAAAGCTGAGCTCCCCCACCAAGCTCCCTCGCGAGTTCGATCACACTCTGTTCGTCTATGAGTGGTCACGCAATTGGATCCTGGCAGTGCACCTGGATGCGGAGAACAACATCGCGAAGCGCCCCGACGGTTCCCTCTGGATGGATCGCTTTTGTGAGCATATGACCTTCAAGCGTCCGATGGACTTGGATATCGGCCCGGATGGATGCCTTTACGTTTTGGAAAATGGCACCGCGTGGAATGCGAATCGCGACACGCAAATTGTGCGAATCGAATACGCGGGCGCGACACAGTCTTCCAAGTTCCCCTGTGATTCGTTCGAAAAGCCTAATTACATCGCCTATCGCGTGACGCAACCGATGGTGATCGATGGTCGGCTCGACGAGGCGGCGTGGAAGAACGCCACCCAGTCCTCCGCCTTTAGAGATATCCTCACTGGCGATCCGGCCTTTCACGACACCCGCGTTGCGGTGCTCTGGGATGATGTGAATCTGTATGTGGGATTTTGGGTGGAGGAACCCAATGTTGCCGCGACACTGAAGGAGCGCGATTCGCCCATCTATTCCAACAATGATGTGGAAGTTTTTATCGCGGCTCCTGACGGGTACTACGAGTTCGAGATCAATGCGTTCAACACCCTTTACGAAGCGATGTTTTTCTGGGAGGACGCTTATGAGCGTGGGGGCTATTCAGAGATGCCCGAGTTCAAACGCAATCGTCCGCGCGCGCAGTCTTTTAACGGGGTGGGATACAAACAGCATCCGCGCGGGAAGCGAATGGGATTTTTCGACTGGGACTTTCCCGGCCTGAGGACGGCGGTGCACATCGATGGAACGATCAACGATCCGAGCGATCAGGACAAGGGCTGGACTGTGGAGTTGGCATTTCCCTGGCAGGGGCTGAAGGTGCTGGCCAAGGCAGATGGACGGGCGTTGCCTCCGAAGGATAGCGATGTCTGGCGAATGGATTTCTCGCGCTTCAATCAATACAAGGCACCGCCGCCGGCTAAGGATTCAGGAGGTTGGTTCTGGGCTCCTCACGGAATCTGGGACTCTCATATCCCGGAGTGTTTCCCCACAATTCATTTTTCGACTCAGAGCGGGACGGTGCAGCGCTAGCAGGCCGACACCCAGAAAACTCCCGGGACCGATCGATATCACCAAGGCAGTTACCTCTCAGAAAGAGGTTCGAAGTCCGCTGGCCTGCTCGGTGGATTCCCGAGTAGGGATTCGTCATGGAATTAACCTTGTGCCGGGAGTAAGAAGAGAGCCATTGTGCGGGCTGGATGGGCGTGAATCTCACCAAGACCGCACGCAGTCTGACGGACAGGATCGCGAGTCGATCGTTGTCCGCCAAGATTTCGCCTCATTCTCTGAAAACCCGGTTCCCTATCGCATGACTAACCTACAACCGCCGAGGGCTCATTGAGCCGCTTCCCCTTCCGTTCGTTTCCTTCCCGAGAGCCTGCTCTTCGCAGAAATGGGAAAATCCGTGCCCGCGAAGTGCGTGTGATTGATGAGGACAAGCAGCCCATCGGGGTGCTCTCCCTCACCGAGGCACTGCGTTTGGCGCAGAGCAAGGGCATGGATCTGATTGAGATCGCTCCGACCGCCACCCCTCCTGTTTGCCGCATTATCGAATACGGCAAGTTTCAGTACGAGGAAGCCAAGAAGAAGAAGGAATCGAACGCTCGTCAGCCTTCTCGACAAATGAAGGAGCTGCAGCTGAGTCCGACGATCGATCCCAACGACTTCCGGACCAAGGTGAACCATGCGATCGAGTTCCTCTGTGATGACATGAAGGTGAGGATCAAGCTGCGCTTTCGTGGACGGCAGCGGGCGCACAAAGAGGTGGGGTTTGAAGTGGTGAACAAATTCATCAAGGAAACCGCTGCTTATGGTCGTGCGGAGTCCATTCCGAAGATGGCCGGAGACCGAGACCTGCATGCGATCATCAGTCCGCTGCCCCGGGATCAACGCGCCAAGAGTCCAACTCAAGCCAATGCCCCGGTCGTTGCAGCGCCTGTTGCGGTTCTCGCACCTGTGAAAGTTCCGATAGCTCCGATTCCTGTCGATTTGCCTCCTGCTGAATCGCCGACCAGCGAGTAGTCATGGATTTTCTGGGCCTTTGGATCATTCCAGGGCCCATTGATCCCCGGATTCATCCAGGTCATCCGGCTTGATGCCTAGAAAAGACCGCGCCTCTCGGACCGCCTCCTCATAGGTAATGGCGTCGAGACGCATCTGGAGTTTCCTGCCCAGCGTGTTCTCGTATTCCAGTGCGAACCGACCTGGTCCTTCGTCGAGTATAATTGCGCATTTCATGCAGGTAGCGCTCACCATGGATGCACGCAGGATCTATTCCAAGTAACTACCGTGATTACTCGAGAAAATCATTCAAATTTTTTATTGCTATCCCAGCCGAACTGTTCAGGTTTCCACCATCTGTTAGATAGCTTGTCACTTTCAAGGCATGGTAAATCCTCAGGTGAACTCCGTTCAGTGATGATTAGAAACCCGGCGTTCGGGAACAGTCTGTCGAAAGCGCGGTTAGTCGGACAGGAACTCATCACATGAGCACAAAACTGTTTGTTGGAAATCTTTCCTTCAACACTTCCGAGAATGATCTCCAGGACGCATTCGCGGCCTTTGGAACTGTTGTTGAAGCGAATCTCATGGTGGATCGCACCACCAATCGTCCCCGTGGCTTCGGCTTCGTGACGATGTCGACCCCGGAAGAGGCGAAGAACGCCATCGAAGGGATGAACGGCAAGGATATCGATGGTCGCGCCCTCACGGTGAACGAAGCTCGTCCTCGTGAAGAACGCTCCGGCGGTGGCGGCGGTGGCGGCGGCGGTCGTCGTGAATACGGCGGTGGCGGCGGTGGCGGCGGTGGCGGTGGCGGCAGCCGCAATCGGTATTAATCCGTATTGAATTCGCTGGGCGGGGTTCGGATGAACCGGACTCCGCCTTTTTGTTTCTGTTCACATTCCCTGTCTGTCCGAAATGAAAGAGTTACCAATTGAAGTGGAAGGGCGTGTCACAACCGTCTTGCCCGGAACCATGTTTCGCGTCGAACTCGACAACAAACACCTAGTCCTCGCTACGATCTGCGGAAAGATGAGGAAGCGGTGGGTGCGTCTGACGGTTGGCGACCGCGTGAAGATGGAGATGTCGCCCTACGACATGCAGAAAGCCCGAATCACCTGGCGGCTCAAGCAGTAGTTCAGCCGATCAGGGTTCTGATGATGGGGTTGAGCGCAGGATGAAGAATCGCCACCAGACGGGCATCAGATAAACGGCAATTATTAGGGCAATCGCGATTCCGAGCGCGCAGACTCGTCCTAGGCTTGCCATCCCTTCGCTGGTAGAAAAAGTGAGCGAAACAAAGCCAGCGACCGTGGTGGCTCCGGCAAGCAATAAGGCACGTCCTACCGATCGGCGGACCGCCTGCAAATCCCCTTGATAGCGCCGCATCGCGAGCTGGATGTGTATGCTGAAGTCTACACCCATTCCTAATAGCAAGGGTAGCGCCATCAGATTCAGGAGATTCCAATCCCAGCGCAGAAGAATCATTCCGGCGTTGAGGCATAGTCCGCTGAAGGCGAGCGTGGCAAGGCTGAGCAGCACCTCCTTAACACTCCGGAACGCGAGCCACAAAGAAACCGACACCAGAAGGAAGATGGGGATCATCATCCGGGGAAGCTCATAGAGCACGGTGGTGAAGACGTCGGAGCCGAGGAGTTTCCAACCCGAGAGCAGCACGCCTTGTTGCTCCAATCGACTGGCGAACTCTGATCCGAGGATTTGACCCGATTTGGGATCGCTCGTCGGTTCAACCATGCCCAGCGCCAGGAACCCGTTGGTCGAGCGCGAGGCGACCTTGCCGAGGATCCAACGGCTGACCCGATTGCTGGGCCAGAAAACATTTGTGCTTTCGAGCGCACGCTGCCAGTGATCGCAGAGGCTGTCCAAGCCGAGTGTGGCCTGGGGAGTGAACCCTGCCTCTGCGGCGGCTTTTCGTAATCGTTCTCGGTCCTGGATGATTGAGGCCGCCGTGTGACGGTTTGCTCGCTGGTGTTCGGTCTGGGGCCAGAGCGATGTGGGTAAGGCATAACTGTTGATCAGGTGATTGGACTTCGCCTCGGCCAGCAAGGCTCCAACCGCAACCAAGCGCTCCATCACTTCGGTTTCGTTTTTCCCGGGCGCGAGGACCCAGACCGGTTCTGTTCCGCGACTAAACCGCTGTTTGATCTCTTCCAGCGTCGCGTACGCGATACTGTTCTTGGGTCTTAGCACATTGGGTGAGGCATCGAAGCGGAAGCCTGTCTGTAGGATCACCGTCAGCGAAACGCCCAGCAAGACGCAGGTGATCGCCCAGAGGACGGAGGAATGCAGCCGAGGTCGCGAGCTGAATAGAAGGTAGTGTTCCGCGGTTTCTTCAGAGTTCACTACTCGATCGCGTGCGCGTCGCAATCGGAGCATCGGCGGAAGATATCCATAGAGCATGACTGCGGCGGAGAGCATGATCCCGATGGCGACCAGGGATCCGAGTTGGCCCAGGCCGGGCAATGAGCTGAGGTTGAGGGCTGCGAATGCGCCTGCCGTGGTCACCGCCGACCAAAAGATTCCAGGCGCGACCTCATGTCGAAGATCCCGGGCGTTGAGCTGAGGATGCGAGCGCGCTTCCTGGTAAATGACGATCCCGAAGTCCTCGGAAAGTCCGAGCAGAATCGAGGCGAATCCCATGCTGACCACATTGATCTTTCCCAACAGTAGCCCTCCTATTGCTGTGGTTCCGGCAAGCACCACCAGCAGAATCAGCATGAGCCAGAGCAGCGGTCTGAGGCGCCGATGCGTCAGCCAGAAAAGGATCCCGATCACCGCTAGCGTGCCTCCTGCTGATCCCGCCATGTCGTTCTCCATGCTTGCCGAGATCTCGGTGACGAACGCGGGTCGTCCCGTGTAATGGATCTCTGATCCGCTTGACAGCTTGCCGGAGATCTTTGCCTCCGTGATCAGGCGGTCCATTTGGCTCAGCCAGCTCTGGCAGTCGCGGTAGCTTGTGAGTTCGTATCGCGATTGAATGAAGACCAGTCGAAATTTACCATCCGGAGCTACAAACACTTCTTCTCCCTTGCCGATCACCGGTGCTCCCGCAGAGGCCGATGGAGGGAGATCCAGCAGGCCGAACGGATCGTAGCCGCGTAACCCGAGTTCTGTCGGCGACAGGGAGGTGGCGAGCCGCTCGCGCGAGTCCTTTAGGACTTCTGTGACGTGAGCGGCAGCGAGTCGGTGGGTCAGCGCCTCGAAGACTTCGGGCGGCTGATTGAGCCAGATCGACGCAACAAGTTCTGTCGCCAGCGCGGGATTCTCCAGCCAGCTGGGCTGCCAGAGGACATCAGCTACGAGATTCGTCTCCGTCTCTAGAACTCGAGCCAAAGATCGAGCAGTCGATTCGGCGGCCTCCGGTGTGGGCGCACTCACCGTGAGGATCAATTCGCGGGAGTCCGAGAAAGCGCTCTGATGGAATTTTAACCCCTTCACTGCGGGTAACTTTTCGGGCAGCAGATTGAGAATCTCCACGTCAAAGCGAAGTCGCGCGATTCCCAGAGCGAGGAGAGCCAGGATTGGGAGCCAGAGCCATGAACGAAGCACTCGCATTGCGATGACTATGGGTATTCGTCCTCCTGGTGTCGATCGATGCCAATGAACAAGATCGCTTTTTTGAGGCTACCCCCTTGTTCGACTTTCTCAGCTTAAGCTTCTTTCTAATAGAGCAGGTAAGCGTCTTCTAATACTTTGCAGCAACCCCTTGCCGGGATGAGGCTCGGTAGTGCTATAGTCGGGAGGATAGAGTTCTTGGCCGCACTAGGCTTTTTCTAGCAG
>JAYTTC010000018.1:0-10751 GCA_043745255.1 Verrucomicrobiales bacterium | reverse complement strand
TGAACATCATCGCTTATTCCCTCGGGCCCCCCTACCTGCTCCGGTTTGCCGACGCCTGGGACTTTCTGCACACTTGGGTGGTTCTTGCAGCCGCCGTCTTTGTCATCTTCAGCGTGCTCTACTCCGGAGTTCCTCAAATGATAAAGCCAGACCCTGCGAAAGCGTTCGGTCTTTACCTGACCTTGGCGCTGATCGTAGCCGTCTGTCACGGCGCGACCCATCTCTTTGCCGTGCTGGTTCTGAAGGAAAGACTATTCAAGGGAGGCTTCGGCCTCGGGATCCTTGGCTTCTAGCAGGTCATCGGACTTTGAACGTCGCTCCGCAAGGTGCCCGTTGGGGCGATCGAAAAGTTCCAGAGTTTTCGGGTTGCCGGCCTGCTAGCACTCCCTCCGCCCGCTCTTTCAGCCAATTTTGCAGCGTGCGCCGTATCGGCGCATACCCGTCCCGATCGTCCGATACGGACGACACTACAGAAGCCGGGCAGCAGTTCTGTAGCGTGGGCCGTATCGGCCCATCCCCGCCCCATCGCTTCGAATCTGCGAGCATCCATTCTCACCCACTTCCAATCACACCCCAATGCGACGGCTGCCAAAGATTCCGGTGGCATAGCCCAGCACAAGCGACACCCATAACCGGACTCACGGCCGCCGGGGAAAAGTCTGCCAGGCGCGCTTCACATCCCAGGCGGATCGGACCAATGCAGTTCGAGCCGATTCCTCTCCCGCTCCGGTCAACTCCTGAAGAATGCGGATGGCTCTCCCCTGGAGCTTGGTGTTTGATGCGCTGACATCAATCATCAGATTGCTGACCACTTTGCCCATTTTAACCAAGGAAAGCGTGGTGAGCATATTCAGGATCAGCTTAGTGGCCGTGCCGGACTTCAACCGCGTGGAGCCCGTCAGAATCTCAGGTCCCACGTCCACCGCCAAAACCACGTCGGGTCGCTGACCTTTCCGAAACCTTAGGTGAGGATTGCAGCACAAGAGGACTGTCCTGGCTCCGCGATGTCTCGCCTCAGACAGCGCCCCCCAGACAAATGGAGTTCGGCCACTGGCCGCGATGCCCACCACCACATCCTTCGCCCCCACCCCCCGAAAGACAATCGACTGCGCACCCATGTCCGGCTCGTCCTCGGCGCCCTCTATGGACTGGTGGAGGGCCGACAGTCCTCCCGCGATAATGCCCTGCACCTGATCCGGGGGTGTGCGGAAGGTGGGAGGACACTCGCTCGCATCCAACACTCCAAGTCGGCCACTGGTTCCGGCACCCACGTAGAACAGTCTGCCACCGGACCGGAATGCCGTAACAATCATCTCGAGGGTCCGCCGAATCTCGGAGCGAACGCCATGCAGGGCCTTTAACATCCGGGCATCCTCGGCGAGAAACAACTCGATCGAACGATCCAAGGACATCCGATCCAGCCTGAGGGAACGGGGATTTCGGCGCTCCGTGGGGGACATTTGAGTGGCCTCCGGAACCAAGGTTGGAAGATCGCGCACCTCCGCCCTATGCCAGGTCTCTGGACGTTGGCTGACCCGGGCAGGAGTGTCCTGCGACTGCGCTTCGATCAATCGGCGCGCCAGTTCCACCGCTCCTGCCACGCTGGGCTCTTTCAGCGGCGTCACCACCGCTCTCTTCCATCCCTGGCAAATCTTCCGCTTCACTTTCGCCGCGAATGCCGACTGTCGAAGCAGGACGCTCCCGGCAAAGACGAACTGGACCGCCTCACCGCTGCGGGCGATACGACGCGCCGTTGAGATCGCGTCTGCGGCTAGACTCGCCGCGGCCCCCTCCAAAATATCGCGCGCAATCCGATCGCGATCCCGAGCGGCTTCGAAAACCTCCATCGCCAACCCTGCCACTTGATCTTTCGAGGCAGCATGGACCCAGGCGATCAGATCATTCGGCTCGTTCAAAAGCAATCGACGCAGCACACGCCTGCCAAGCAAGGACCATTCGCCGTCGCGGTCGAGATAGTAGGCCAGCGCCTTCAGCGCGCGGATTCCAATTTCGTGCGCGCTGCCCTTGTCGCCCAGGATATGCCCCCAGCCGCCGATCTTGACTCGTTTTCCGTCCGCGGTGACCCCGAGACAACAAGACCCGGTTCCACTCAGCACCAGAATCTGAGGAAGAAACCCGCCGCGTTTGGCAGGAATCCGGGGAGCGGCGGCGAGCGCCGGTTCCAGGTCATGCGAGGTCGCGCAGGGCACTCCAGGCCAAACCTCATTCGCCAGCTTCTGGATCCTTTCGGTGTCCGCAGCGGTTCGCACACCGGCCATGCCGATCGCGAGGCTGTCGGGAGAAGGAAACGCGTTGCGCAGGTTCCGGAACACGGCGAGCAGTTGATCATCGGTGCGAAGCCTCAGATTCGACGGGCCGCCCTCCCAAGTCTGCCGCTCACCGGTGTCGGTGCGCAGCATCATGGCACTGGTGCGCGTTCCACCACACTCCACACCCAACAAAAACAAGGGCCTGCCTGTCTTACCTTTCATCGTCATTCGGTTCCGATCATTTTGGCAAGTAGCCGGTTTTCAAAGTAAAAATCCAGAGGACCGGCGAGGCCTTCAACGAACACGATTGGTGAGCCAGATTCCAATCGTGGCGAAAAGCAGATTGGGCCCCCAAGCGGCGAGCCACGCGGGCAACCGTCCGCCCGTGCCGAGAGTGAGGCCCACACGAAGCAGCAAGAAGTAAGCGAAGAAGATAAAGACACTGGCGGCAACTCCCACGAACGCGTTGCGACGTCCGGATGGAGCTCCGAACGGAATAGCGATCAAAACCACCACCAGGCAGGTCCAGGGCGCGGCAAGCCGCCCATGGAGCTGGGTCATCAAGGGACTGAGTCGACGCGTATCATCGGGATAGAGCTTTCGATAGTCGAGGATCTCGCGAACCGAAAGCTGAGGCCGTTTTGCGGCCTGGCGCAGGTTCATGAAGAGTCGGTTCACCTTCTGCGCGGTACGGATCTGAGCCGGCGTCTCGGTGATCTCAGGCATCGCGAGTTGATTGGTCACGACTCGGAAAGGAAAGCTGGATGGAGTGTTGGAGAAAATCGTATCCACGACATCGTGGAAGACCCAGACATCATCACGCCATTCCCCGCGCCGAGCCACCAGTTCACGTCGGCCACCATCGGGAAGCCTCCATCCCAGATGGACGGACGTCATTTCTCCCGTCTGAAGGTCGTAGGTGTCCATCTGCCAGATGCGACCCAGTCCCGAAGGGAAGCCAAAATTCTTCTGCACGCGACCGGTACCCGCAGCACCCGAGGGCTGATGCCGTTTGCGGATAGCTTCGGCGGCATCCGCGCTCTGCGGACCCCACACCTCACTCAAAGCGAAAAGCCAGAGGCTGGTGACGAAGCCGACCAGCAAATAGGGCACGCTGATCCGCCAAAGACTGATTCCAGCCGAGCGCATCGCGGTCAATTCGTGGAAGCGAGCGTGGTTAGTCAAGGCATACAGCAGAGCCAAAAGCAGCGCTACAGGCAGAACGATGATCAGCAGCTCGGGAGTCTTCCAGAGGTAGTATTCGACGTAATCGAGGAAGTGCAGGTGATCGCGCTGGAGTTCAGGGAGATCCTGGAAGAGATCAAACGACATCCAGAAAATCAGGAATCCCGTCAGGCAGTAGCCGAACGGGATGAGAAACTCGCGCAGTAAATAGCGATCCAGCAACCGCATCGTGTCGGCAGCGTAAAGAGAAGAGCCGAGGTTGACGATTGAAGATTTTAAGATCGAGCGGTCGAACGACAAAACACTAGGCAGTCGCCACTGCTTCGACTACTGATTGCCACGAACGTATGAGGCTATTGAACGGATACCTAAGTGCGGTGTGGATCGTCCCTCTGATCGCTTTCCTGGCCGGATGCGGCAAGAGCGAGGCACCCAAGTCTGCGTCCTCATCTGCTGCAGACTATCCTCTGCCAGACCCTCCGCTCGTCTCCAGCTGCGAGCCAGGCGTCCGCGGCGGGCGGCTGGTGATCGCCAGCTTCGCGGGCGCAAAAACCTTCAATCCGCTCACCGAGAACGAGCAATCCTCCAGCGAGATCGTTCGACTCCTATTCTCGGGTCTGGTGGACGTGGACGTGGTCACCCAGGAGGTACGACCCGCCCTTGCCGAGAGCTGGAGCGTGGAGGGCGACCAAAAGACCTGGACCTTCAAACTCCGAAAGAATGTGTTCTGGAGCGACGGCCATCCATTGACCGCAGAGGATGTTCTCTTCACCTGGCAAATCATCTACGACCCGAAGATTCGCCCGGTGATCGTCGACTTGTTCCGCATCGACGATAAGAACTTCGACGTGACCCTGATCGACGAGCGCACCCTCAAAGTGGTCACCCCAGCCATCTATGCCCCTTTCCTGGTCTATTTCGGCAGCACTCCGATCCTGCCCAAGCACATCCTGGAGGCTTCGGTGAAATCCGGAGAGTTCCGCTCCGCTTACGGCGTGGATACACCGCCCGAAAAACTCGTAGGCAGTGGACCGTTCCGATTGAAATCGTTCAAGCCTGACCTCGCCACGCTGATGGAGCGCAACCCCTATTACTTCGCGGTGGACAAAGCCGGCGTGCGGCTCCCCTATTTGGACAGCGTGGTCTATTCGATCGTTCCGGACATGAATGCCATGTCGCTCAAGTTTCTCAGCGGTGAATGTGACGCGCACGAGTACGTGAGACCCGACGAATATGCGCGATTCAAGGAGGAGGCAACCAAGTCCAAGGAGAGATTCCAGCTCTACGATCTAGGCACCGGACTCGAGCGCTCGTTCCTGTTCTTTAACCAGAACACGAACGTAAATCCGGAAACCAAGAAGCCCTACGTCGACCCGAAGAAGCTCAAATGGTTTCGGAACGCGAAGTTTCGCCAGGCAATCGCACACGCCATCGATCGGGACAGCGTCAGCCGCACCATCCTTGGGGGACGCGCAGTGCCCAGCTATAGCTTCGGAAGCCAGGCGAATCTGAAATGGTTCAACCCGAACATCCGCGAGTACCCATTCGATCTGAGCAAATCACGCGCGCTGCTCAAGGAAATAGGCATCGATGACCGTGACGGAGACGGGAAGTTGGAGGATGCCGAGGGCAACCGTGTCTCGTTTACCCTCCACAGTATCATTGGAAATCCGCTGCGGGAAAAGATCGTGGTGTTGTTAAAGTCGGATTTCACCAAACTCGGGCTTGAGGTCACGGTGCAGACGATGGATTTCAATACCCTGGGCGGAAAACTCAACAACTCGTTCGATTACGAAGCGATGCTCGCGGGCCTGGGCGGAGGGGATACCGATCCAACCTCCAGCATGAATGTGCTCAAGTCAGACGGGTTCACACACTGGTGGTTTCCCCGCCAGACGACGCCCTCCACCGAGTGGGAGGCGCGAATCGATTTTCTGATGAATGCGCAGCTCAAAACGCTGGTGTTTGCGGAACGGAAAAAATACGTCGACGAGGTGCAGGAGATCATGAACCGCGAGCTCCCGTTCATCTACACTGTCGCGCCTCTCAATGCTGCGGCCATCCGGGCCGACGTTGGAAACGTCCGCCCCACTGTGCTCAGTACTCACCGCGTCACTTGGAATGCGGAGGAGCTCTACTTTAAGAAAAAGCCCTGAGATGAAATCCGTCCTGTTCCCGATCCTAGTGGTTATATCCCTGG
Source organism: Verrucomicrobiales bacterium (assembly GCA_043745255.1). Taxonomy (GTDB): domain Bacteria; phylum Verrucomicrobiota; class Verrucomicrobiia; order Limisphaerales; family UBA11320; genus UBA11320. The sequence goes on along the minus strand of JAYTTC010000018.1, from coordinate 5,096 downwards.
TTGCCTGCAAGCCCGCTCCACCCGAGAGACCTGCAAGCTCAGGCGACGCCAAATCTGCAGAGACCGCTCTCCCCGAGGTGCCCCGTGTCGTGAACTGCGAGCCTGGGGTGCGAGGGGGTCGGCTGGTATTTGGAGAGTTTGGAGATCCCAAAACCTTCAACCCGGTGATGGCCAACGAAACCTCCTCGCTCGACATCCTCTACCTGATGTTCGAGAGCTTGGTGAAGAAGGATCAGGTCTCGCAGGAGCTCCTGCCAGGTCTGGCTGAATCCTGGTCGGTCGGTGCCGATCAACGCACTTGGACCTTCAAGCTCCGCAAAGGAGTCCGCTGGAGCGATGGACACCCATTCACCGCGGACGATGTGCTCTTCACCTTCAACGAGATCATCTACAATAAGCAGATCCCGAACGTAAAAGCGGACGTCCTTCGAGTGGATGGAAAGGACTTCGCGGTCAGCAAACTGGACGACTACACCGTCCAGGCGATCACTCCGGATGTCTTCGCTCCGTTCCTCGAGTTTTTCGGCAACGACGTGATGATCGTGCCCAAACACGTCCTGGCCAGCGCGGTCGCATCCACCAACTTCGTCAGCAGCTACGGCATCAACACCGCCCCGGCGGATCTGGTCTGCAGCGGTCCGTATCGGCTGAAGCAATTTAAACCAGGAGAGCTGACGCTGCTGGAGCGGAATCCGAACTATTGGTCCGTGGATTCCAGAGGCACGCGACTTCCTTACCTCGACAATGTGGTGGTCACGGTGGTCCCGGACCAGAACGCGATTTCCCTCAAGTTTCTCGCTGGCGAGCTCCACGTGCAGGAGTTCGTTCGTCCGGAGGAGGCGGCCCACTTTCGACAAGCCGCCGCGAAAGGTCAGTTCGACCTGCATGATCTGGGCGTCTCGAACAAACGGGATATGATCATCTTCAACCTCAACACCGGATCCAGCACCAACGGCAAACCCCATGTGGATCCGATCAAATTGAAATGGTTCCGAAACCAGACTTTTCGTCAAGCGATCGCCCACTCCATCGACCGCGAGGCGATCGTCAAGGTCACCCTGAGCGGAGAGGGGAGCCCTCAGTTCGGATTCGTCACGGCCTCCAACAAAAAATGGTTCAATCCGAATGTTCCCCAGTATCCCTACGATCTCGCCAAGGCGCGCACCATGCTGAAGGAGATCGGAATCGAAGATCGCAACCAGGATGGGCTGTTGGAGGACGCCGAAGGCCATGTCATCGAGTTCGAGCTGAATACCAACGCGGGAAACAGCCGTCGGGAGAAAGGTTCCATCCTGGTGCAACAGGACCTCAAGAAGCTGGGAATCAAACTCAACTTCCGTCCTTTGGAGTTCAACACCCTGATCACCAAACTCGATGATAGCTATGACTTCGAGTGCATTTTCCTCGGACTGGTCGAGGACTCTCCCGACCCCGCCTCCAGCCTCAACGTGCTTCGCTCCAGCGGCTACACCCATCAGTGGTTTCCGCGTCAGGTGACGCCCTCAACGCCCTGGGAAGCCCGAATCGACGAGTTGATGAATCTCCAGCTGAAGACGCTCGATGAAACGGAGCGAAAGAAGTATTTCGACGAAGTTCAGTACATCCTCGCGGATCAGGTCCCGGTAATCTACACCGCGTCCATGAACGGCTTCTGCGCCGCGCGGAAGGAACTGCGAAACGTTCGGCCCACAGGGCATCGGAATACCTCGCTGACCTGGAACGCGGAGGAGCTTTACTTCAAGAAGTAGTTGGATTCTTCCCGCCGCGTTCCTATAACTCGCCCATGGCGAAAGTCCTTACAGCAGGAGGGCCGATGCTCTGGCTCATCCTGATCGCGAGCGGTACTGCCGTCGCGGTGTTTGTGGAGCGGGTGCTGCACTACCACCGCGCCCAGATCAACTCGATGGAATTCCTCAATGGCGTGCGCAACGTGCTCAAACGCGAGAACGTGGTGGAAGCGCTGTCGATCTGTGACGCCACGCCCGGTCCGGTGGCGCGTCTGGTCAAGGTGGCGATCCTGAATCGTGATCGAGGGCGCGAGGGATTGCGAAACGCACTGGAGGAGGCGGGCCTCACCGAGGTTCCTCCACTCGAGGAGAAACTAAACCTGCTCGCCACCATCGCCCAGATCGCTCCCCTGATGGGCTTGCTGGGCACAACTCTCGGAATGGTGAAGGTCTTTACCGTGCTGCAGGTGGAGAATCTTTTCGCAAGCCGCGAGGTGCTTATGGGCGGCATCTGGCAGTCGCTGGTCTGCACTGCGGCGGGCCTGGCTCTCGCGATTCCGGCCTACGCAGCCTACAACTATCTCGTCAACCGGGTGAACAGCATCGTCCTCGAAATGGAGCGAGCCGCCACCGAGATCATCAACATTGTGACCGACGGTGTGCGCTGATTCATGAGGCTCCCGAGGAATCATAAAATCTTTCGAGGACAGCTGGACGCCGCACCCTTCGCAGGCGTGTTCTTCCTGCTCTGCATTTTCTTGGTCTTTAACAGCGGCCTGGTCTTCACGCCCGGCGTCCCGATGAAGCTGCCCGTCGCGGGAGAACTCCCCGGACTCACCAATCAAGCGGTCGTAGTGGCCGTTTCCGCAAACGGGACCTGCTTTTACCAGAATCAAGTGACTCCTGAGAACGAACTCAAGGTTCGACTTCGCGCCGCCGCCAAGAGTGGAGCTCCGCTGACGCTCGTGCTGCAAGCGGATGTTGATGTTCGTTACGAGAAACTGGTCGAACTCTGCCTCTTGGCGCGCGATGCAGGCATCCAAAACACGTGGTGGGCAACTCGGCCCGAGCTCAAGCCAGTGCCGCTTCCTGAGCCCGCCGACCCTGCGCGACCCTGAATGTCTCACCAACCTCTTAGGCTCGCAGTGTGACCCCTTCCTCAAGTCGCGTTCGCCCCGGCAAGTTCGGTCGACGATGGCTTCTGCCCATCTTGCTCCTGGCGGTGGCCCAAGCGGCCGTTCTTGAGCTGACCGTGAATCAGGTGAAAACCGTCCGCCCCTCGCCGCCGTTTACCCAGCAGATCACCCTGGCTGCGGATGAGTCATCCGCGCGGCAGATCTCGCAGATGCCCTGGCTGGACTCCCCCACCCTCTTCGCTGTTCCCAGTCTAAATGGTTTTTCTGGCGGCGCCTGGCTTCAATATCAACCCCCCTCCACACCAGAGAACCCGGTGAACGACGTCCCGTTGTGGCTGGAAATGCAGACCAACCAGATCGGTCGATCCTTGATGGAGTTCAGCGCTCGAACTCAACCGCCACCTCTCAGCGTGGTGGAACGTCGCATCCCTTGGCGGGATAACCTCACCATCGAGTCCCCTCGCCAGTTCCACTCCGAGCTCCAGGTACAAGGCCCCCTGGCCCACCGTCGACTTCTTAACCCCGCCTCGCTTCCAGATTGGGCGCATCCAGATGTCCTCGCAGAATCGCATGTCCAGGTCGTGGTGGATGGCAGCGGCCAGGTCCTCTCCGCAGTTCTGGTCGAAGCGGAAGGCCGCACCCTTCCGGCTGGAGGGCTGCCGCCCAACCGTCTTCCCGAGGCAGATCGTTTCGCGTTGGATTTCGCCCAATCCGCTCGATTCGAAAAACTGCCCACCGCTGCCCCGACGACGGTGCTCGGAGAGGAACACCTATTGGAATGGGGTCGCTTGGTGTTCCAGTGGCAAACCATCCCGACGGCCCTCACCAACAAAACCTCCTCGCTCTGACCGCATGATCGCGAAACATGTCCTTTGAAACCGTCATCTTCGGGTACGTCGCGGGATTGCTCGTTTGTCTCTTCGGAGTGGGGTGGTATGCCGAGCTGCGTCGACGAAGGTTCGGATTCACCCCCAGCGAGGACCGAATCTTCCGCTGTGGCAAGTGTGGCTTCGTCTACACCGATGACTCCGATGTCGATCGCTCGCGTTGCTCCCAATGCGGAACCGCGAACGAGGCGATCACCTTCTAGCAGCCTCTCGGACTTCTCCCCACCGGACGATTGTCCGGTGGGGAGAAGTCCGAGAGGCTGCTAGATATTTTCCTACGGAAAGAGAGCCGATCGATATCACCAAGGCAGTTACCTCGCAGAAAGAGGTTCTACGTCCAACGGCCTCTCCAGAAACAAGAGTTCCAACCTATTGAATGCCAAGAGTTGGCTTGTCTCCCCGGCACGTAGTGCCCTTTAGCAGCAAACACTGTCGGCGGTGTTTGCTGCTAGGAGCCGGCTTTCACCTCCACCACATCGTGAGGACCCGCCTCACGCTGGCCCGCAGGGCTGACGCGAATATAGCGCGCATTGCGACGAAGCTGGGAGAGGTCGGCAGCTCCGAGATAACCCATTCCCGATTGGATGCCACCAATGACCTGAGTCAGAATCGAGTCGGCGGTTCCAGACACTTCCTTTAGCGCCTCCACCCCTTCGGCGGCAACTTTTCGGGTGTTGTCCTTGGAGTGACCGTAGCGGGCGGCAGAGCCTGCCTTCATCGCGGACAAACTGCCCATGCCGCGATACTGCTTATACAATTTGCCGCCAATTTCCATGACCTGGCCCGGGGCTTCGGCGGAACCGGCGAATAGCCCCCCGCACAAGACCGCATGCGAGAGGGTAAGCGCTTTCACCACGTCACCGGACTTGGTGATACCGCCGTCGGCGAGGAGCGTGACGCCCTTCTTGGCGGCAGCCAGAGAACAGACGTAAAGTGCGGTGAGCTGCGGGATCCCGACGCCCGCGACGATTCGAGTGGTGCAGATCGACCCGGGGCCTTGTCCTACCTTGATACAATTCGCACCCGCCTCGGCAAGATACTCGACCCCGGCAGCGCTGGTCACATTGCCGGCGATGATCGGCAGCTTTGGAAACGCGTCGCGGATCACCCGCACCGTCTCGCCAACGCCCTGGCTGAACCCGTGGGCCGTGGAAACCGCCACCACATCCACTCCCCGCTCCTCAAGCCCTTCGACGTGCTTCAAAATCCGTTCGCGATCCAGACCTCCAAAGGCATTGCGAGTCGCCGATACCGCCGCGCCACAAAGAAGACGGAAATGCGAATCACGGGCCGGCTTGAACTGAGCCTTTTTTTCCTGTGTGATCCGCTCGATATCACTCATGGTA
>JAYTTC010000017.1:0-10762 GCA_043745255.1 Verrucomicrobiales bacterium | reverse complement strand
AAAGAGGAGCTCTCCAAGGCGGCGGCTGAGTTAGTGACCTTTCGCAACAGTGCTGAAGCCGAGTTGGTAAAGCTGAAAACGCAACAAGGAGATCTGTTTTCACATCATTCCACGCTGGAGGGCGAGGTCACTCGGCTACGCCAGCAGGTGCTGACATTGACTCAGGGGCGAGCTCAACTCCAGGCAGCGAATCGCTCCCTCGAGGAGGAGTTGGTCCGATTGCGTGCGGAAAATTGGGAAGAGAAATGCCTAGCACAGGAGCAGGAGATCATCGCGCTGAAGGCGCGACACGCGCCGCCGGAACTGAACTAAGCCCGATGCATCTCGCCTTTGCGCACCTTCGCTGGCACTCCCTCCGGAGATTGGGGTGTCCTCTGACCCTCACAGCACTGCTGGCCTTGCAGCCTGATTCGCTGAGAGCACAGCTTACCTCGCCGCCCCAGGAGCCAGTGATCGGGGCACGCATGCCGGCGCTAAGTCCTGATGGGAGGCGACTGGCTTTCGTTTATCGCGGGGACGTATGGGTTTCGGATGCCGAGGGCGGACGCGCCACGCCGGTGACGCAAAATCTTGAATCCGATGCCTTCCCTCTCTTCTCGCCAGACGGCCAATGGGTCGCCTTCAGCAGCAAGCGCAACGGCAACTGGGACATCTTTGCGGTTCCCGTGCAAGGAGGCGCGCCGAAGCAGCTTACCTGGAATAGCGGCGCGGAGATCGCCTACGGATGGAGTCCAGACGGGCGCAAGCTGCTCTTCTCGGGCCGTCGCGATAGCGCCAACTACGGCATATTCTCGCTGGACGTTCAGACCTTGCATACCGACTTGCTCTGCGAGGACTACGCCCCCCTCAACTCTCCACACTATTCCCCGGATGGCAGCCGCGTGGTCTATGGCCGCTATGGGTTTCCCTGGATCCGACCGCGTTATCATGGCTCCGCCGCAGGCCAGATCTGGATTCTGGATGTCAGCGCGCAAGAACGCTACGCCATCACCCAGGATGCGTTTCAGCATCTATGGACACAGTTTCTTCCCGATGGCCAACATCTGCTGACGGTCACCGCAAGTGATCCGACGCCCTCAGTAAGCAAGATCGACGAGACTATTCCGAAGATCGTGGACTCCCCGGAGCGCACTCCAAATCTCTGGGAGTTTGACCTGCAAGGGAAAGGACATCAGCGCACCTTTTTCGTGGGAGGATCGGTGCGCTTCCCGAGCGTGGCGGCGAAAAGCGGAGACATCGCTTTCGAATATGATCGAGACCTCTGGCAGCTGAAAGCGGGAGCCAAGAACCCGGTGCGCATTTCCCTCCTCGTCGCAGGGGATGACAAACAAGCAGTGCGACGACGTGAGAAGCTGACCACAGGAGTCACGGAGGCCGAGCCTTCGCGCGATGGAAAGCAGTTTGCCTTCGGTCTACGCGGAGATCTTTGGTTGATTGGAGTGGAAAAACCGAAGGGAGTTGCGGGTCGCTCCGCGGAGTTTGCTCATCGACTTACGGATTGGCCGGGCGACGATTCCGACTTCTGCTGGTCCGCAGACGGCAAGAAACTGTTTTTCACCTCCGACCGCGATTTCAATCAGCGCTTGTTTGAGTTGGACGTGGAAACCAAGGAAGTTCGCGCCCTCTGGCAGCGAGACGAAGACATCAGTCGCCCTCAGGTCTCACCGGACGGAAAGACGCTCGGTTTCTGGGTCTCAGGGAAAGAAGGTGGTCTGTATGTGATGCCCCTGGATACGTTGCAGCCGAGGCGAGTGGTGAAGTCTCCCGGTCCGCAGCTTTCCGGCAGCGGTGGCGGCCAATTTGCCTGGTCGCCTGATCTGCAATGGATCGCCTACGAAGGTCGTGGAGATAGACTGAGTCAGAACATTTGGATCGTGCCGGCAGAGGGAGGGGAATCCATCAATGTGACCCGTCTCTACGCCCAGCATGGGAATCCGGTGTGGTCACCAGACGGGAAATATCTGCTGTTCTCCAGCGACCGCGATGGGCGCGGGCTCTATGCGCTCCCGTTAAAGTGGGAGGAGGTTCGCACCGCCGATACCGATTTGAAGTATGAGAAGCCTGAGGGCTCGGTGCACGTGGAAATTGAGTTTCGAGATCTGTCTCGTCGTATTCGCAAGGTGACGCCGCAATTCCCCCAGGACGACATCACGGTGACCCCGGATGGAACCATTTATTTTGTATCGGAGGGAGACATTTGGTCGGTGGGATGGGATGGCAAGGAACCGAAACGGATTACGAACGGGGGTGGCAAGTCGCAATTTCGGGCGGTCGCCGAGGGGAAGAAAGGTTTTTTCGTTCAGAACGGGGAACTTTACTCCCTCCCACTCGATTCGAAGTCGAGTGAACGAGTGACCTTCACAGCCGACTGGGATCGTGACGTCCGAGCGGAACGAAAGGCTGCATTCACTCAGTTCTGGCGCAGCTACCATCGCGCGTTCTACGACGGTAATTTCCATGGCCGCGACTGGGAATCCATCCGCGCGCGCTACGAACCCCTGTTGGCGGCAGTAGAGACCGGCGACGAATTTGCGACCTTGCTGGGAATGATGGTCGGAGAGCTCGAAGCGTCGCACGCGGAGGTGCAGCCCGCGACTGGATCCGCCTCCCCCACCACTCCGCATCTCGGATTTTCATTCGATTACCGACACTCAGGACCCGGCATCAGGATTGCTCATGTGCCAGAGGGTGCCCCGGGTTGGTTTGCTAAGACTCGCCTGAAGGAAGGCGACTATGTGCTGGCCATCGACGGTCATCCCGTCAGCACTGACGAGCGGCTGTACGACTGGATCAATGACAAACAGGACCGCGAATTTGAATTTCTAGTGAACACCTCTCCGACCACCAATGGAGCGCACACGGTGAAATACAAAGTCCTCTCCAACGCCGATTGGCAGGATCTGGAATACCGCAACCGAATTGAGCGACGCCGGGACTATGTCAAAACGCAGAGCAAGGATCGTATTGGTTACCTGCACATCTCCGGCATGCTGTCGCAAAACCAGGCGAAGTTCGAACGGGAGGCGTATGAAGACATGATCGGCAAGGACGGAATGATTATCGACGTGCGATTCAACACGGGCGGCAATATTTCCGACACTCTCATAGATTGGTTGGAGCGTCGCGTGCACGGGTACACGCGCACACGTGACGGGCGACCCGAGACCTCGCCGACTCTCGCGTGGAACAAGAAAGTGATCGTGCTGATGAACGAGCACAGTTACTCGAACGGAGAAATGTTCCCTTACGCAATGCGCGCCCGCAACCTGGGAACGCTGGTGGGAATGCCAACACCCGGCTATGTCATCTGGACGTGGGAGTTTCGGCTGGCCGATGGCACTGGCGCACGGATGCCGATGACGGGATTTTTTCGACTGGACGGCACGACCCAGGAGAACAACGGAGAGGTGCCCGACGTGCAGGTGCCCCTCTCGGCGGACGACTGGCTGCAGGATCGCGATCCGCAGCTGGCAAAGGCGCTAGACCTCCTTCTCCACCCTTGAGAAGCAAGTGCCCTGGGTGCGATTCAAAGTCGGTTTCCAGCGCGTGCCGGATTTTGGATTCCGAAATCGCCATTTGAACTTCAGTCTCCTAGTTTCCGGTCGGTGATCGATTGCAATTACAGCTCCACGCGGTTTGATGTGGCTGCCGTGCGACGCGAGTTCCCGGCCCTGAATCAATCCATCAACGGACATCCACTCGTCTACCTCGATAACGCGGCTACCACTCAAAAGCCTCGATGCGTCATTGATGCAGTTTCCCATTTCTACGAGCGCAATAATGCTAATGTCCATCGCGCCATGCATGAGCTCGCACAACGCGCCACCACTGCCTTTGAAGGCGCCCGGGACCGCTTGGCTGAGTTCATCCACGCTGCGTCATCCGAGGAGATTGTATTCACCCGCGGCACCACCGAAGCCATCAACCTGGTGGCAGCAGCCTGGGGTGATGCTCGGCTCCAGCGGGGCGACCAGATCCTGCTCACTCCTATGGAACATCATAGCAATCTGGTGCCGTGGCAGCGTCTAGCCGCGCGAACCGGAGCAGAACTGCGATTTCTTCCGCTCCACCCAAGGACGGGTATCTTAGAGCTCACGGAGTTGGATCGCTGGTTGAATCCAAAGGTAAAACTGCTCGCCGTGACCCATGTGTCGAATGTGCTGGGGGTGAGAAATCCGGTCGAACAGCTCTGTGCGGAGGCCAGCCAACGTGGAATTCTAAGTCTCGTGGATGCCGCTCAAAGCGCGGGTCATATGCGACTGGATGTGCAATCGATCGGCTGCGACTTTCTGGCTTTTTCGGGTCACAAGATGTGTGGGCCCACCGGCATTGGAGTACTGTTCGGTCGCCGGGAAATACTGCTCCAGCTCGATCCCTGGCAGGGGGGCGGTGAAATGATTGAGTCCGTCGAGTTAGAGCGATCCACCTACGCTCCGCCTCCGCAGCGCTTCGAGGCCGGCACCCCTGACATCGCCGGAGCCATTGGATTGCAGGTTGCAGCGGAGTTTCTGGATCTAGTGGGTCGCGATGCGATCCACCACCACGTGCAGAGCCTAGCGAGCGAGGCGGCCCGCCGACTTCGGGCGCTGCCAGGGGTCCGTGTTCTGGGTCCAGAAGGAGATCGCACAGGCGTGGTGGCGTTCGCGATGGAGGGAGTCCATCCGCATGATCTGGCGACGGTCGCCAATGAAAGCGGAGTGGCCCTGAGGGCGGGTCATCACTGCGCCCAGCCGTTGCTGAAATATTTGGGAGTGTCCTCAGTCACGCGCGCGAGCTTTCATTGTTACAACACTCCAGAAGAGGTGGATCGTCTTCTCGAAACTGTAGAGTCCGCTCGGCGCTTATTAGCATGAATCTATCCGAGCGACATCGCGATCGAGTGACTGAACTGCTCGCAGTCCGAGATCCTCAGGAGCGCCTCGCGTTTCTAGTCCAGCGCGGGCGTGAGCATGACGGATTGACCTCCGAGGAACGGACCGAAGATCGGCTGGTGCCTGGGTGTTTGTCGAAGCTGTGGTTCGTTCCCAGCGTTGTGAAAGGACAGTGCTCTTTTCGGTGTGACTCGGACTCCGCCATCGTGAAGGGAATCGCTACCCTGCTGTGTGACTTCTTCAGCCAGTGCACCCCCAGTGAGATTCTGAGCTACGAAGGCGATTTTCTTGCCGAAGCTGGCGTCAATCAGCACCTGACTCCCAATCGGCGTAACGGTCTCGGCAAACTCCGTTCACGGATCCGTGAGTTTGCGAGCGCCTGCTCCATTGCAAAATAGTCGGGCTGAGTTCATCAGAACTCTATGCGCCTCTACGATTCTCATAACCATCTCCAAGATGAACGCTTCGCTGGGCGGCAAGAGACCTGTGTGGGTGAGGCGGAGCAGCGGGGCGTGGTGCGAATGGTGGTGAACGGGTCCTGTGAGGCGGATTGGCCGCGAGTTCAGGCGCTGGCGAAAGCTCATCCGATCGTCCTGCCGAGCTTTGGATACCATCCCTGGCATGTGAAAGATCGGACGGTGGACTGGCAAGGCAACCTAATGAGAATTCTGGACCAGTCGCGTGGTGCCATCGGTGAGATCGGACTTGATCGCTGGATTCCTGATCCTGATGTACTACAGCAGGAAGAAGTGTTCTGCTGGCAACTGCGTCTGGCTGCGGAGCGAAATCTACCTGCGAGTATTCACTGCCTGAAAGCTTGGGGGCGCTTGGATGAGTTGCTTCGGAGTGAGCCTCGACCTGAGCGCGGGTTTCTTCTTCATTCTTATGGAGGTCCCTCGGAAATGGTGATGCCACTCGCTCGGCTCGGAGCCTATTTCTCGTTTCCCGGTTACTTCCTGCACGAGCGCAAGTCGCGAGCGCGCGACACGTTTCGCCATGTGCCACGAGAGCGGTTGCTGATAGAGACCGATGCACCGGATCAGCCACTCCCAGAGCGTCGCATTCTTGCTGCGCTGACCGAGCCGACCACCGGACAGCCGATCAACCATCCCGCCAATCTGCTTGCAGTCTACACCGGACTGGCGGAATTCCTCGGCGAGCCTGTAGAGATTTTAGCGGAGACGGTGGAGCAGAACTTCATCCGCTTATTTTTGAGTTGAGAGCTTGGAGGAGAGTTGATTGCCAATCTCCAGCGGATTTGCACGTCCAATAGAGATTGCCACTGTGGTCGATGGCGATGTTTACTGACCCAGGCTCGCCTTTATGGAGAGTGGTGATGACGTTTTCCTCACGATTGAGTTTCTTGACCACATCGCCGGTGGAATAAGTTGTAGACTCGAAGCTCTTACTCAGAATGCCCGACGCAGGCGTCGATACTTTAGTGGAACGGCTCTACCGTTCGCTGTACCATTTCGCTCTGAGCCTCGCTCGTAGCGAAGCGGTGGCATCAGATTTGACGCAGGAGACCTATTACCTCTGGGCCGCCAAGGGACATCAACTTCGCGACGCGACCAAAGTGAAAGCCTGGCTGTTCACCACGCTGCACCGAGAGTTCTTGCGCCGCCAACGGCACTCGAGTCGCTTTCCCCATCACGAGACGAGCCAAGTGGAACATGAATTGCCCGTCGTCTCGTCCACAGTGGTGAACGACCTCGACTCCATCACCGTCATGCAGGCGTTGCAGCGAGTGGACGAGCATTACCGGGTGCCGCTGGCGATGTTCTATCTCGAGGATTTTTCCTATAAAGAGATCGCAGACGCCTTGGATGTTCCGGTGGGCACGGTTATGTCTCGCCTCTCGCGCGGCAAGGCTCTGCTTCGAGTGTCTCTAGGCGAAGCCGCCGCCGGGGCGGGAAACAAGATTGTGCCGCTTTCCGATCCGCAAATCCGAGCCGATGGCTGACCATGAACTCACTCGAAGCTAAATTCATTCTTGAGGCCTGCCGTTCGGTCCGTCTCGATGAGTCCGATCCCAAGATTGCCGAAGCGTTGCAGGTGATGGAGTCCGATCCTGAACTGGCGCAATGGTTCGCCTCGAGCCAGGAGTATGATCGTGCCGTGATCGCGAAGCTCAAAGCCGTCCCGGTGCCGGAGGATCTCGCCGAGCGCATCCATGCGGGAAGAGCGTTAGGACATCCCAGCCCGAGACGCGGGCCTAAGGGGCGGTGGCTGGCTCTTGCGGCACTCGCGATCGTCCTGGCCACACTTGCCGTACTTCTGATTCCGCGCGCCCGGCCGGGCGACAGCGTCACCTTTCGTCACGACATGGAAGAATTTATGGATCGAGGCTGGGATAGGACCTTTGATCTGAGTGATCCGGAGTTTGCCAAAGTCAAACTGTGGCTCGAGTCACGGAATAGTGCGCTCCGGATCAAACTACCCGCTGCCCTAGCGACCAGTCCCACTCTCGGCTGCAAGAACCTGGACTGGCATGGCAATACCGCAACGCTGATTTGCTTCCTACCCAAGGATGCTGGAACGGTCGTCCATATCCTCATGGTGGACCGAAGCGCGTTGACTGATGCCCCCGGGAAACAACCACAACTCGCCCGTCTGACTCGCTGGAACAGCGCTATCTGGACAAACGGAGACAAGGTTTACCTTGCTCTCACCAAAGCCGAATCGAATCGCCTGACCGACTGGCTCTAGTAGCCTGTCGGACTTTTCCCCACCGGAGGTAAGCCCAGCTAGGGAGGTCAACTGTGCTGAGCTATCCCTAAGGAATCGCCGTGACAGGCTCTAGCTATTTTCCTTCGGAAAAAGAGCCGATCCGCTGAGGGTTTCCTTGAAGAGGGAGCGGGATGGGCCGATACGGCCCAAACTACAGAATGGGCTGCAAGAGAGGGTGAGGGGATTGCGAACAGACACAACCGGCCGGTTCTCAAGAGTCCGATTGAGTTTCCTCAAAATCCGGCCGCCGGATTTTGAACTCTAGCAGGCCGACACCCAGAAAACCCCACAACCAATCGATCTTCCCGGTGGGCACCCTGCGGAGCGATGCACGAAGTCCGAGGGCCTGCTAGGGACTCAAGACCCGATAGAACCGCTCTGACTGAGGTGCGTTGGTATCACGGAAGGTAGTGATGGTATTCGTGCCATTGAAAGTGGCCAAGGTGGTCCATTCGTTCAGAGCGGATGCGCTTTGTACTCGGTAACTCCTTCCAGGCTGCGTCTGCAGGGTAAACTCGAAGTTGGACCCGGCCACATGCGCCTCACTCAGCAGCGGAGCTAGGGTTGCGGGCTGCACCTGATCGATCAGCGCACGGAAAGCGGCCAAGTCAGTGCTAAAATCAGTGTCCCCATAGCCGAGATGGTTCACCAGCAGCTCCCAGGGCTTGTGGCTGGGGGAATTGGTAAGCCCGTTGATCACAGCGAAGATGGGCTGGCCGGTGGACTGAAAGAGGAAGCGAACTTTGTTTGTGCTGGTGTTGTCGTAGTCGTTCACCGTGACGCCAAACCCTTGCTTGGCGACGAAAGTGGTCGTCTGGGCTTGATAGAACGATGCCGCCTCCTGATTTACGGCGACGTGGATTACCGGGACACCATTGGGATTTCCGTTCCGAGCGGCATACCATTTCGCGATGCCAGCATCGACCTGGGGCGCCGCAGCCACACAATACGGACACCAGACTGCAAACCACTCCAGAAAGACAATGCGTCCCTCGAAGTCAGAGAGGTGAACGGCGGAGCCAGCGAGAGCGACAGTGCCGTCGGGTCGTGTGAATTCTTTCCGGGCTACGAACGTGAAGTTGGTCACCGTGTCGCCGACGCGATACCTGGCAGCGTGCGCCACACTACCCATCTCCGCTAGCAACAGCGCGAGCAGTAGTAATTGAGTCCAGCGTTTTATTCGTCGAGTTGAGGTCATATTTAGTAGGTGGATATAGGTCAGAATGTGATTGCCCAGGCCGCTTGGACCTGGATCCAGGTGCGGTCGCGGTAGAGATTGGTGAAGGGTCGACTCCCCAGTCCGACCGGGCCGTAATCGGCTTGAACGGGCGAGGCAGAAACACTGAAAGATGACCTGAGGCCGACATAGCGGAGGCCCAGTCCTGCCTGATAGGTCTGCACCCCGGGTGCAGCGGTGGAGATGAACAGTGAGTTCTCGATTTCGCCGGTGTCGTGATAATAGAGGGCGGAGGCGTTGATGAACCAGCGGGGTGCGACCTCGAGTTCCAAAGTCGAGCCAGCAAACCAGGCCCGCAGGGTCGGATCCTCCTGCGTGTAGCCGCCGGAAACCCGCCAGACCCAACGCTCACCCAGTGCCAGATTCACCGAGCCACGATAGGAATAACGAGGATCGCGTCCCGAAGTCACCGTGATTTGGAACTCGTTCAGGGTGCGGATGCGTCGAGTCAGAACGTTCTCAAACTTGAGAATAGGAGAGTAGGTGTGGAGGATCTGCCGCCCGCCAAGCAATTCTCCCGTACCTTGATCAAGTTCGTAGCCCGGGGCAATTTGATCATTGGCGTAGAGAAAACCCGCTTCTAGGAAACCGGTGGTGGGTTGGTATTCCCAGCGAAGCGCACTGGCGGCATTGAAGCCCTGGGGTTCGGGCTTTTCGTACCCGGGGACAAAGTCAAATTGCTGCTTGTAGTAGTTTGCCAGCCAGATGGATCGATAGTCTGTAAACCCGCTGTAAGCGCCGCCCGAGGCTTGCAAGTTGAAACGATCTCCCAGCGCTTGCCGCAGAGAGATCTGTCCGCCGTTATAGACTTCATGAATGCGCTCAGAAAATCCAAGAAAGTCAAATTGAGTGAACGGCTCATAGTCCAGCTTATAGGTGTTGTGCGTGTAGCTGAGCTTCCATTCAGTGCCGCCGACTTTCTGACCGTATCGAAGAGTGCTGGAGGTGATCGCTACATCCGAGGCCAACATCCCATCGAATGCGACATCACCCTCGTGACTCAACGGCGCGCCGGTCGCCTTGGCAAGCGGGGCGGTATGCTCGATGGGGTTTAACGGCGTGACATTCTTGAGTGCGTGGACGCGATCGATGATTTCACGCAGCTTCTGAGTTCCTTCATAGCCCTCGTGCTTGTATATTAGGTGAAACTTAGGCGCTTCCCGAGTCGCCTCTGAGCCGTCGAGGATCACCAGGAAGGGCGTACCCGCTCCGCCGAAACTTGCCAGCAGCGTCGCATCAAGATCATTCACCACGAACTCTAGTCCGGCCTGGCGGATGAACTGCTCGGTGAGTGCAGGATTGTCGTTCTCGATGTTGACCGAGATGACGTTCACCGGAACACCCTGAGAATTTCCCTTCGTTCTGGCGTAATACTGCTTAACGCCGGTCTCAACCTCTCCTGAAGCTCGTCTACACGGGACGCACCAATACGCAAAGAAATCTAGAACGACGATCTCTCCAGCGAAGTCCGAAAGACGAACTGTCTCCCCCGTTTTCCATCTCGGGAGTTGAAATGTGGGGACCTCGTTGACCTCGGCCGAGGCGGTCGCAGCGCATACGAGAAGTGAAAGCGCCAGCCTGACCCAGGCAAAAGTCCGCAGGAGTGAGGCGAGCGAGGGCATAGGTCAGCGGCAGGAGGTGCATCCCGAGTTCTGAGCCGCGCCGGCACCCCCAAATCCGGGGGCAAGTTGGGGGAGCAGCTTGGGTGAGTTGTAGGAGAACACCGCCGAGTCGGCGAAGGTCATGCCCGGCTTTGCGACCCAGCGCTGCTGACGCACGGCCGGGGAGGAACAGCCGCCCAGGAGGAATGCCGTGAACACAACTGGGAGAAAAGAGGAGGTGACAAATAGGCCCACTCGGCGAGGTTCCCGCCGGGGCTGGTAGCTCTGAAGATTACCCATCTTCCGGATAGAGATGTGCAGCT
>JAYTTC010000016.1:0-2905 GCA_043745255.1 Verrucomicrobiales bacterium | reverse complement strand
GATCAAATTCAGCGGAGCGGCGTTCGAGAAGATCGACAATCGTCTCATGACCTTGCAGCTGGTTCAGCAGGGCCTCACCAGCGCGGCGATGTTCACTGCCAACGGCGAAGTAGTCCAGGCCGCAGAGGTGCTCTACAAGAAATCGATCCTGGTGGAGCGTGGCAGCTTTCGTCCTGTGACCCATGTCACCGTCGACATGCTCAACTGCGCGCAGGCGCAGTTTGTTCAAGAGCCCGGAGTGGAAGGTGAGGAAGTGGTGGTGCTGATGGAGATGACCCTCAAGAACCTCACCGACGCGGGCGAAATTAATCACCAGGATTTTCTGGATCGCGTCGATATTCTGGGCGCGATGGGCAAGGCCGTTCTGATCTCCAACTATCTCGAGTTTCATCGCCTCGCTTCCTACCTCCATCGTTACACCAAACGGATGGTGGGACTGGTGATGGGCGTGCCTACGCTTCGTGAAATTTTCGATGAGAAGTATTACGCCGAACTGGAGGGCGGCATTCTCGAGTCCTTCGGTCGGCTCTTCAAGAATGAGCTGAAGCTCTATGTCTATCCGGTGCAGGATGCGGCCACCGGCTCGATCATCACTGCGGGAAATCTTCGGGTGGCTCCACACCTGCGACACCTCTACGCGTACCTGCTTGAGAATCACCTGATCCAGGGCCTTCGAGATATCAATGAAAGATTTCTCCCGATTTTCTCGCGTACCGTACTCGCTCAGCTCAAGGCGGGTGATCCCGCTTGGGAGGCGGCTGTACCTCATGAGGTGGCGAAGATCATCAAGGAGCGTCGATTGCTTGGCTTTCCCGGCAATCCGTTGACGGGTGCTGCGCCGGAGTCCATTGTTGCGGCCTGATGAACCCAGTCAGACGGTCCGCGCCCCCTGTACACTCGCCTCGTGACGGCAGCTCGCCCTGGTTTTTCTCGGCGCACGGCGGGTCGTTTATGAGTTCCGCCGTCCGGGCAGTTGCCTCCATCCCCAGTCTCGCCGTCGCTTGCCTTTTGTTGCTGCCTGCGTGTCGCAAGCAGGAGGGGCCGGTCGCCGCGTCCCCCCAGTTGAGCGAGGATGACTTCCTTCGGTTCTCCAACTCCGGACGCAACTATTTTGAGAGGAACGAAGCGGAGCGCGCGATCGCTGCGTTCTCGAATGCGCTGAAGCTGCAGCCCTCAAACCTCGATGGGATGCTCAATCTCGCAAACGCCGAGCTCTTGGGGAACCACCCCGAAGAAGCCTATCGGCTTGCGGAGTCTGCCCTCGCGTTGGATCGCAGTCAGCCTGTGGCCTACTATCTGATGGGATGCTCCGCATTGCGCCTCGGCCGATTCGATGCCGCAGTCAAATCGCTTCAGGCAGCCAAGGATATCGACCGCACGATCAATGAGGTTAGCTTTCAGCTCGGGCGGGCACAGCAGGGGATGAATCACCACGAGGCCGCCGTTGCGGAGTTCGAGGAGGTTGTAAAATTCGCTCCGGAACATCCCGCTGCCTACTATGCGTTAAGCCAATCCCTCCTGCGTGTGGGTCAGCAGGAAGAGGCTCAGAAAGCGCTAGCCCAGCATCAGAAGGTCAATGCCAACAAGCCCGCGCAGATCACCGACCCTGCCGCGTTCGAACGCTGCAAGTACACCCAGGCGAGGGTGCCCTTTCGACAGACCCCACCGGACGCCGAAGGAATTCGCGTTCAGTTCGTGGATGCAACAGCCGGTTTCTTTGGATCGAGCGCGGCCTCGTTGCGCGGTCCGATCGCGGTGGTCGACTATGGAAGCGCGCGCAACAGCCTTCTATTGCGCGAAAGTGAACAAGCGTTTCGAGTGCTAGCGAATTCAAATGGGGTTTTTTCCTCGGTCGGCACTCCCTTTCCGGTGAAGCCCGGAGCGCGCTACCACACCGCCTTGGTTGCCGATCTCAACAATGATCGCGCCGAGGATGTGCTCGTCCTCGGGGTGGGAGGATCTCATGCCTTCAAGTTTACGACGAACGCCATGGTAACCGAAGCGACAGGCTTCGCTAATCTGCGCACGCTCTCGGCATCGAATGGCGCTTTCGCTGATTTCTTATTCACCGGAAACTTGGGTTTGGTCACCGTTGGGTATGGCGCTGAGAACGTCCGCTTCTTGCGCAACCTCGGGAGCATGTATTACAGCACCAACGCCACCAATATCGGGATCCCTCCCGGGCTTTCGGGGTCTCATCAGGTGGTGGTGGATGATTGGAATGGCGACGACATGCTGGATCTATTCGTCCAGCGCGACGGCCAGCCGCCACTCTTGCTGACCAAGCTAGGAGGCGGACCGCTAGTCGCCACCCTCTCGCCCCTCGACTGGCCTTCGGCGATCGCGATGGCCACGGGAGATCTGAACAACGATCTGCGCACGGATCTGGTCTTGGTGACCGCGACCGGTCTGACCGTGATTTTCAATGGGCAAACGAATCGTGTGGATATTCCAACCGGCACCGGCGCGATCACTGGCGTGAATCTTGTGGATTACGACAATGACGGATGGCTCGACCTGGTTGCCACCGGTGATCGGCTCCGAGTCTGGCGGAACCGCTGGACGGGCGGTTTTGTCGAGACGACGGATCGACTCGGCCTCGCCCAGTCCGGGGCAGTGTCTGCGGTGCAGGCGGTGGACTATGATGACGATGGCGATCTCGATTTCCTCGTCACTCGACCCGATCAAAGCATCGCGATGTTTCGAAACGAGGGTGGGAATGTGAATCGATTGCTCAAAGTTCGACTCGTGGGGAACAAGTCGAATTCCAGCGGACTGGGAGTACGGGTGGAAGTATCGACCGGTGGACTGCGTCTGATGCGTCGCGCGCAAGTGTTGCCCATGGAAATTGGCGTTGGCAGTTACACAAATCTGGATTCGTTGAACGCACGTTGGTTCACGATGA
>JAYTTC010000015.1:0-2906 GCA_043745255.1 Verrucomicrobiales bacterium | reverse complement strand
GTAGTGTCGTCCGTATCGGACGATCGGGCCGGGGGATGGGCCGATACGGCCCACGCTACAGAACTGCGGTCCGGCTTCTGTAGTGTCGTCCGTATCGGACGATCGGGTTGGGGATGGGCCGATACGGCCCACGCTACAGAACTGCAGTCCGGCTTCTGTAGTGTCGTCCGTATCGGACGATCGGGCGGGGGATGGGCCGATACGGCCCACGCTACAGAACTGCAGTCCTGCTTCTGTAGTGTCGTTCGTATCGAACGAATCGGGCGGGGGATGGGGGCCCCGCACGCATTTAGCTCTACAGACTGCGGCTTGCGTGCGGTCTTGTGCCCCCTTGCACGCGCGCTAGGAACGCCGCCAGAGTTCGAAGTAGTAGAGAGCCACCACTACGATGGCGTGCCTAATTCTTCCTTCGGCTACCAATCTCCCGGTCTCGTTGATGGGAACCAATTGAGTGATCAGATCCTCGCCCGGATCAAACTCGGTGTCGTGTTGAAGGCGGCAATTCTCGATCAGCACCGTATAGCACCGATTGCTCATGATGGCAGGGTTGGGGTAAATCTCTCCCAGCAGACGGGGGGCATCGCCCGCATAACCGGTTTCCTCGCGGAGTTCGCGCACGGCGGTCAGTAGCGGGGATTCTTCCTCGGCATCCATCACGCCTCCCGGGACCTCGAGCTCAACGGTATTGGAGCCGTGTCGGTACTGCTCGACCAGGATCAACTGACCTTCTGGTGTCGTGGCGATCACGTTCACCCAGTTGCGTGTGTCGATGACGTAGAAATCATGTTCGACCCCCGTGCGGGGCGAGATTTTGGATTCCGAGTGAACGGAGAAAATTCGAAAGTCACCGACTTTCGTTCGATCGCGAAGGGGCCAGGGTTTGATCATGTTCTTGCTCCGGGGTGCGGTGAGTTTTGAAAGCGACGAGGTCGCGCGGAGGCCTCGATGTCTGGAGCCAAAGATTGGAATCGCATTCGTGGCATGGTCGTTCAGCCCTCCCGCTCCTTGGCAGCCCAGCCTTGACGCATGAGTTGCAGGAGGTGAGTCAGAGCTTGCTCGTAGCTGCGGCCTTTTTGCTCGCTGAGCTGATGTGCCCGCTTGTCGAGCTGGCTCGCCATTTCAGCGGATTTCTCGGCCGGGCATCCCATCGACGTCAGGGCTTGAGCGAGCAGTTCCAGGTTCATGGGGGCAATAAAAAACGCGGATGGAACGGTGTTCCATCCGCGTTGGAAATCAAGTGATTTACTTGAGAGTCGAGCGATCTACGATCTTGATGCTCTCGACCGTCACCTTGGTGACCGGTCGGCTGGGAGCTCCATCACCTCCAGCAGTGCAGGGGGTGGTGGCGATCTTTTCCAGCACATCGTCCCCCTTGATCAGCTTGCCGAATGCGGTGTACTGGCGATCAAGGAAGGTGGCGTTGCCGTGTACCAGGAAGAACTGACTGCCGGCGGAGTCGGGATCCTGCGAACGTGCCATCGAGATGACCCCACGGGTATGCGAGCGTTCGTTGAATTCGGCCTTGATTTTGTAGCCAGGATCTCCGGTGCCCCAGCGGGAGGCTTTGGAGTCATCCTTGGTCAGCGGATCACCACCCTGAACCATGAAATCCTTGAGCACCCGGTGGAAGCAGGTGCCGTCGTAGAAACCTTTTCCCGCGAGAGTTTTGAAATTCTCGACCGTTTTCGGGGCCACATCCGGCCAGAACTCCAGGACCATTTCGCCCAGGCTGGTCTTAATTACAGCAACGTCATTGGTGCTCACAGTAGGTTTGTTTTCTTCTTTCTTTGCTTCTTTTTTGCCCTCGTCCGCCGAAAAGGCCAATTGACCCAATGCGACGCTAAAAACGATGGCGACAGTGATAAACAGCTGTTTCATAGCTCGGTTTTTCTGCCATGGGAGCGGACGGATGTCACGCAGGAATTCTCATTTTTGAGTGTGGAGTTTAGATCATGCGCTGCTTGCTGAGCGGTCGCGTGACTGGCAGAGACAGGACTCGATGAAGCCCAGCGCACCAGCGCCCACTCTCCTCATAGCCGACGATCAGTCGGAAATCAGATTTTCTGATGGCGTTGCTTCCAGTAGTCGCGAAAGCTGCGAAGTCGATCGAGGGATTCACGATCCTTGAGGCGATTGGCGGCGACCTTGCTCGCTATGATGTCGTCGGGATGGCATACCGGAAATCCTTCGACGATCACCCTCCGTTTCCATGCGTCCGCGAATCGTTCGATGCCGTCTGGTGCGAAGATCAAGTCGAGATCGAACGGACCGTTCTTCAATTGAATAAAGTCCTTCCCGCGCTCGATTTCCGAAGCCTCAATTTCGGAAAGTTCAAAGCCCAATTCTCGAAGGCCAAGCACCAGCGCCCGACCATTGGCCAAGCTACGTTCTGGAAAGATATCAGCGTCTTGTGTGGTGTCTGGATAGCCGAGAATGATTGCGCCGGATTTTCCGATGAAGAGGTAGCGAACCCCATGGAGGGCCAGAACATCACGGATTTCCTCCGCCTGCCGGTACTCAAACGCGCCCATAACCGAGCCAGTCGGGAAGGTTCTCCGCGCACCACTCTCGATAATCCGCCATGCTGGCGAACGACCGGTAGCGTGCATCGTCGAGCACGGGCTTGTGAGTGCGGACGAACGCGTAACGAAAACGTTGGACCAGAGGCCTTCTTGCGGCGGCCTCGAACTCTGCCAACCACTCGGCGGGTATTTCCGGGGGCGTGTCCATCACTGGAAGGTACCCAAGGGTTCGCTAGCCAGCAAGCCAGGACTCCCTCAAAACTCGCAACTCATAACTTTTAACTATGCAGGACCTCCGCTTCGCCCGGGTGTGATTTAAAGTGGGTGAGAATGGAGTCTCGCCTATTCGAAGAGGTGGGACGGGGATGGGCCGATACGGCCCAC
>JAYTTC010000014.1:0-10778 GCA_043745255.1 Verrucomicrobiales bacterium | reverse complement strand
TCACGATCAGGCCGGGATGATCGATGACCTCGTGGTTGCCGTCCTCCCGTTCGCGCAACCGCAGGCCGCGCCCAAGCAACAGGGGAGGGATGGGAGCCATCCTGGCGGCCCGGATTTGATCGCGCGTCCAGCGAGGACGAGGAAGCTGGGAGGGTTCAGACGGACGTGGCGGGGTTGTCATGGTCTTTTCTCCAGTGAGGTTGATGGAGAGAGCGATGGATTGCATCAAAGGGGGCTGGCCGATGAGGACGAGATTGTGGGAGGGAGGGAAGTCCTCGAAGAGAAGGCAAAGCCTGCGCAAACAATCGCCGGGCATGAGATGAGCGTCGTCGATGATAGGGACGAGGAGCTTGCTAGAACGATGGATCTTGAGACCGCCCTGTTGGGCGTGAACTCTGAGGATATCAAAGACCTCCTGCTGATGAGCCAGGAGAGCGATGGACTCAGGATCAAAGGGGTTGCGAGAGAGACCGAAATGAGAGCGGATCATAGAGTTTTATGGATTTTGAAGTTGAGAGGACTCAGGTGAAGTGAAGGGAGGGGGTTCCGAACGGGAAGGCTTGCGATCGTTGGCGACGGGGGTCCAGGGGGCGAGCTTCCCCCATGCGCTCGCCCTTGTAATAAACGACGACCCGTTGGGTGGGTCTGCGACGTTCGAATCGGATCTGGAGGGTACGATCGGGCAAGTGGCGTGGAGCTTCAAAGCGAATGGATTTGAAAGAGAACGTGTTGTCGGTGCGGGTCTGACGATCTTCTTGAACGAAGAAGAGCTCGTCGTTGACTTGGTTGGGAGGCAGGTAGCTATCCGGCAGGTGACACATGGACGGCCGTGAAAGTAACGGAGTTTGGGCAGCGATCACACCTCTGGGTCCTCGGCAACACGGGGGTGGACCCTTGGACTGGAGCGCTGGCGGAGCGGGATAGCCTGATTGCGAAAATCCACGCGCTGAATTTGCCCAACGAGTCGCTGAGCGACACGGAATGGACGTCGATGAAGTTCATTTCCAGCAGCATGGCTCTCGGGCTCGCATGTGGATACCTCCTGAGGTCAAGGATCCCGTGGTGCTGCATCACCCGACGCGCAAAAGTGTCGGCTATTTCGGCGCGGTGCGCCTGCGAGATGGAAAACTACTGATGCAGTGCGAGAAACATCGCTTCGACGCTCAGAGCACTTGGGATTTCCTGCGTTTGCTGCGCCGTCGCAGTTGCCACTCTGGTCGCCGGGTTGTTGTGATCACTGACAACGCCAAATATCACCATGCCAACCTCCATGCCGAGTGGCGCTCAGAACAGGAACCGGAATTCCAGTTGATGTTTCTGCCGCCTTACAGTCCGGATCTCAATCCCATTGAGAGAGTGTGGAAACTCGTGCGCCGCCTACGACTCCACAATCAATACTTCGCAGAGTTGGAAGATGTCATCGCGACTGTGGAGAAACAGTTCGAGTGGTGGCAGCATCCGAATGAAACGCTGAGACGGTTGTGCAGCATCGCCTAGTATGCGCAATTACTTAAGACGTTGTGTATAACATCGCGAAGAGTCCGCACCGGGCGCTGTTGAGGTTGCGGGGGCGGTGAGGAAAAGGGACTTACGGCAGCACGCGAAGCGTTACCGGCATCGACACCTGATTGCCGTCGGCGGTCGTGCGCAAGTGGAATTGCCGTACGCAGGGTTTCGCAATGGGAGAGGCGGTGATGAAGAACTCGCGTTCGCTTTGTCCCTCCACGATTAGGAGCCCGTTCAATCCGATGTTGTCGACATACACGCCATGGGGAAGATTGCGTCCCGAATCCTCGTTCCCTAGTTCAATCCGACCCTCGAAGTCGTTCCGCACCGCGCGCACTCTCGCGCTGAGGGTCTGGCCCGGGCGGATGGAAAATTCCAAGGGCTGCCCGGGTAAGTCTTTGACCGCGGTTGGATCGTTTCCGGGTAGAATGGCCACGGTCACCTTCGGTGAGGCTCCCAGTTGCAGATCCCCCAGAGTCCCGAGTTCGCGCGTCACTTCTCGCCCCGCGAGGGTGGCCGAGGCGGTAACGCGAACGGCTTGGTCCGCCGTCTCGTCCGCCGGTTTTGCATCCTTCGCGGCGTGGAGAGTTGCAATGGCGATCTCCTGTCCCGCCTCGATTTCCAAGGGAGTGCTGGAGGTGAACCCGGCAGGCAGATTCGCAATGTGGAGGCGGATCGGTCCCTCGAACCCTTCCGTGCGGGAGGCGGTAAATCGGATTTCCAAGCCGCTTCCCGGGCTCACCTTCGGGTTCAATCCCTCGATCGCGACCGTGAAGTCAGGCCTGCGTTCACGGACCTGAAGTGAGTAGTGGAAATTTGTCTCCCCTCCGAACCCGCGAACGTCAGTGAGACGTGCGAGATACTCGCCGTCCTTGGGTGCGGTGAACAGAAGCAGCGAATCGGCACCCCATTTTCGAGTGGGGTCATCGTCGTTCTCGTAGTTCAATCGGAACACGGGTTGCCCGTTCGGAACAGGCCGGCTGTTGGCTGCGCTCGGAACCACGATGTAGCAAGGCGCGTTGACTGCATGTGTCAGGGCGGTGGTGGAGAAGGCGGTGTTTTGCTTGCCGGCACCGGGATAGACTTTAAATCCAGAATCGGGTCCGCGCGGATAGAGCCAGAGGCGCACCACTTCACCCTCGGCGTACAGATATTGGTCCAGCTCCATTTCGGTCCAGTTATGAAGCCGGAAGTCGTCCGCGGTTTCGGAGTCCTTGCCTCGGAAGGTGAACCAGGAGTCGCGCACGGCCTGCAACACCGCCTGTTCCACCGGGCGGCCATCGGCGAACAAGACCTCGATCCGTGAATCCAGCTTCGATCCCGCCCTAGCTGCGTTCACAGCGAGAGTGAGCTCCTCACCCGCGCTCGCATGAAATCGAAAAAGATCCCGATCGCCCGGCACACCCATTTTTCCTCTCACCTCACCTGGCAACGAGATCTCCTGAGCTGTCTCGGGCGAATCGTTTGGCTCCCGTTCAACGATCTGCAGCAGATGGGTTCCGCGCTGAATTGCCTTCGTCAAGGTCGGGTCTTTGGCAGTCGGCTTCTTGAGAGGCTCGAGGGAAAGTTTCAGCGTCTCGACCGAACCATCCATTCGTCCCACCACGAACGCATCCGGTTGCGAAGAGGCCACCATTGAACTGACCAGGTCCGATTGGAGCGGGAAGGAATGAAGTTCCTTCAACTCAGGGAAACTCCAGATCTTAACCGAGCGATCTGCCGCTGCAGTGATCAGGGACAGTCCGTCACGCGAAAATGCGACGCTGTTAATCGCGCTTTCATGCGCGAACTGCGATGCCAACACTGGATTCGACAGAGGCTGCTCACGCGACAAAAAATTCCAAAGGTGCAGCCGCTTATCCGCACCCGCCGCGAGGATGTGTCGCCCCTCTTTCGAGAAAGCGACCTGGTACAACTCACCCTGGGGCTGATTCAGGGTATCCAGACGCACGCCGTCGCTCACCCGCCAGAGCTTCACCGTCTGATCCGCGCTTGCGGAAGCAAGCACGGCACCGGTCGGGTCGAACGCCAGATCAAACACCGCGCCGTTGTGAACCGCGATCTGGTATCGCAGCTCCCCGGTAGCCACATTCCAGAGGCGGATCATTCGATCATAGCCAGCGGTGGCGAGGATGTGTCCGTCGGGAGAGAACTCAGCATCTTGGAGAGCGTCATGATGCCCTGCGAACTCCCGGATCAGAGTTCCTGTCTTCGCATCGTAGAGCTGCGCCACACCGCGCAGCCCCGTGATGCCAGTGGCCGCTACGAGCCTAGTGCCGTCCGGAGAGAAATGGAGCGAGTTCACTTTCCCCGGCAGGCCGACGATCTTGCGAAGCACTCGTGTACCGCTCGAATTCCGCAGCTCGATGGCGGCGTAATGGGCGACGGCCAGCTTGCGGCCGTCCGGCGACAGGGCGAGAGCGGTGACTGCCGGCTTCTGTTTGCTGGGGTGCGAATACGCAGGCACCGCGAGCGTCTCAAGAATCGAGTCGTCCTGTTTCGGCCCCACAGCCCCTTCCGCGATCCACCGCTTCAACACGGCGAGCTCGGCTAGGGGAACCCTGGGCTCATCCTTGGGTGGCATCTTCGGCTTTGCCGAGTCCTCGAGGGAACGGATTAGAAACGATTCCTCCGGCTTGCCGACCCGGATGGGGTCCCCTTCGTCGGCTCCCCCTTTTCGAAGGGAAGCGAATCTCTCGACTGAGAATTCACCGGAGAGGTCGGTGTCATTGTGGCAGCCGGAACAGTAACTGCGCAAAATGGGTGCGATGTCCCGCTCGTAGAGCCACTCGGCTCCGAGTGTCGACGTCCGGCATGCCGCGAGGAGCATCAACGCGATGAAAGAAATGCGCATGGTGAGATCAGTGTTGAAACAGGAACTCGCGACTTGTCAGTAGGGACCAATACAAGTCCTCTATGGCCTGGCGTCGTTCGTCCGGTGAAACGTCGCTGATCAACGCGGTAAATTGCGCCTTTTCGCCCTCCGTGGGTTCGCGGCTCAGACAGAGCATCCAGGCTTCCCTCATCAGCTCGGGCAAATTGGGATAGTCGGCCAACATGCGGGTCACTCGCCCCTCCTTTGCTGCCAATTTCTCATTGATCGTGGCACCGTTCGAGAGATGCAACACCTGCACCAGGCTCGGTTGATTCGATCGTTCGCATTCGCAGGTGATTTCCCGCTGGTTTCGGCCGAACGTTTTTAGGAAATACGATTTCACCGAGGCATCAAACAGCTCCAGCGCGCGAGTCCCTTCCTTGTAAAACGACGTCTTTTCTGTGGAACCATCGTTCAGCGCGATCTCCTTGAAACTGTCTGCTACCGACGTCACGTCGGCGATGGCGTCGCTCAGCACTTCGGCGGAAAGGCGACGTGGGTAATATCGCGAGTAATAACGGTGTTCGTCGCGATTGTCCGTGAGAGCCTCTCCGGACCGACGATACGTCTCCGAGGTCATGATCCATCGCATCACCTCCTTGAGGTCATACTGTTTGGAGATCAGGAATGAGGACAGCCCGGCCAACAGTGCTTCATTACTTGCCGGGTTCGAGACACGCATGTCATCCACCTGCTCCACCAAACCAACACCCAGGAAATGGGCCCATATCCGATTGACGATCGCTCGGGTGAAGTAAGGGTTGGCAGGCGATGTGAGCCAGTTGGCGAGCGCCTGCCTCCTATCTCCTGGGTCACTCGTTGGAATGGGCGGCGCATCAAGAGGTGCTGGCGGCTGCGGTTTTCCGGTCCGGGGCTGAATCAGATCCCCCTTCGACTCGACATAGAGCGTCCGATTTCCGTCTCCACTCCGAGCGTCTCCACCCCATCCCTTGGCTCTCACTCGCGCGAACAGGTTTGCAAATTGATAGTACTGATCATTGGTCCATTTTTCGAGCGGATGATTATGGCATCGCGCGCAGTTGATGGAAAGGGAGAGGAAGGCCTGGCTCACGTTCTCCGCCATCGCCTCAGGATCCTGATGCACGGCATAGAAATTGGACGCACCGTCTTCCACGGAGGAGCCCTGAGCGGTGATCACCTCGCGGACGAAGCGGTCCCAGGGCGCGTTCGTCTCCACCTGACTCCGAATCCACGTATAGTAAGACTTCATGGGCTCGGGCCGGAGTTTCGCTCCGCTCACCAGCAGCAAGTCAGACCATTTGTAGGTCCAGTTATCCACATACTCCTTCCGAGCCAACAAACGGTCGGCCAGGCGGGCCACCTTATCGACGGAGCCGTCCGAGACGAATGACCGCGTCTCCTCCGGTGTTGGCAGCCTCCCGATGGCATCCAGAAATGCCCGTCGCACGAAGATCTCATCGGACGCTCTTGGCGAGGGACGCAGATTTAGCCTCTGGAGCTGCGACAACACCAGATCATCGATGAGATTTGCCCGAGGACTCTTCGCGTAAACATCAGCCGGCACGGAATGGGTATAGGGGGAAGTGACTCGCGCGATGACGATCCTCGAGGAATACCAGACCGTGATCGCGCCCTCACCAGGTCCAACGATCGTCACGTTTCCAACCGAATCCACCGAGGCAACGGTCTCATCGATGGAGGTATACTTGGCGAGGCGTGTGACGTCCTTCTGGATGCCGTCGTCGTAGCTCGCTCTTACCTGCAAGCGAAGGCTGCCGCCTATCTTGGCCAAGGACTCCGAAGGCGAAACCGCCAGACTCTGGAGTTTCGGATCGTCGACGCTCGGACCCGGCGCGCCTGCTGCGATCCAAGCGATCAGCAGCCGATACTCGTCGGAGTCCACTTCCAGGCGCTTACCGCCCTTGTGCCTGAGCGCAGCGGTGGGTTTCAGAAGAAGCAGTGATCGGGCTGGGTCCGCCGCCTCGATCCGTCTCCCCAACACCTCCCGGGTGATAGCGAAATGATCCGCCTCGGGATTATATCCGAACAGTGAAAGTCGAAATCCGCCTTTACCAGCCAGAGCGCCATGGCAGCCGCCGGTATTGCATCCCGCCTTCGAGAGCACTGGCAGGACAGCGTTTCTGAACGAAGGGACTTCCTCCGCAGCAGTAATGCTGGGGGCACCGAGCAGGATCGAAGCGCCCGCGAGGATGAATGCCACCGTGTTGCTGATCACGTGAACAGCTCCTTGATAGGTTCGGTTCCGAGATCCGTCAGCGAGAAGGGTCGACCGCCCGGACCGGGCAGATGGGAAGCGGGGTCGAAGCCGAGACTCTTGAAGATGGTCGCGACGATGTCTCCCGGTTTCACGGGTCGCTCGGCAGGATAGGCACCGATGGGATCGCTTTTTCCCACCACCCGACCTCCTTTGACGCCGCCTCCTGCAAAATAGACCGAAAAACATCCAGGCCAGTGGTCTCGTCCTCCCGCGGGATTCACTTTCGGAGTGCGGCCGAATTCGGAGAGATTCGCCACCAGGGTGTCCCCCAGCAAACCTCGCTGATCCAGGTCTTGAATGAGCGCGCTATACGCTTGGTCATACATCGGACAAACAATATCCTTCATGCCCTCAATCGAAGTGAACGGCTTCGATCCATGAATGTCCCAGGTAATCTCGTCAAACACCGTCAGGAAGGTGTTGATCGTCACGAAACGGACTCCGCTCTCCACCAATCGCCTCGCCAAAAGACAGCATTGTCCAAATCGGTTCATTCCATACCGCTCGCGAACCGCAGTCGGCTCCTTGGAGAGATCAAACGCTGATCGAGCCTGCTCACTGGTCATGATGCGAAAAGCGGCATGAAAATTCTCATCCATGAGACGCGCATCCTCGCTCGACTCGAACTCCGTCACCGCCTGCTCGACGATCTCGCGCATTTTCCGTCGTCGGTCGAGCCGATGCGCGCCAATCTGGTCAGGCGGCAGCAAGTCTGGCACCCGGAAATCACGCTGGGAGGGATCCGCCATGAGAGCGAAGGGATCATGTGCCTTGCCCAGAAATCCACCGGCCTGCCCGTTCGGCAAGTTGCCGCCCCCACGTCCCATCAGCTGGGGAAGCACTACAAACGGCGGCAAGTCGGTCTTCCTTCCCATCAAATAGGACGCCACCGAGCCAGCGTGTGGAGTTTGAATCCCTCCGGTAAAACGACGTCCTGTCTGCATCATCTGCCAACCCGCGTCATGAACGGCAGCCCCGTCATGCCAGCACGACCTAACCAAGGAAAATTTGTCCGCGATCTGCGCGTGCTTCGGCAGAAGCTCCGAAATCTCGAACGCATCTGACTTGGTTCGCATGGGCTTGAACGGCCCTCGGATCTCCGAGGGTGCATCCGGTTTCATGTCCCAGAGATCGATGTGACTTGGCCCTCCCAGATTAAAAATCATGATGCACGAGCGACGGTCGTTGCCCGGCTTCACAACGCCATTTTCCTTGGCCCACAGATACTGGGGCAGCGACAGCCCCAGCGCCGCGAGCGACCCGATTTGGAGGAACTCCCGACGAGACCGTCCTGCGCCGCACAGGCGAGCCCGATCCTGGGGTGAATCGGCGATGAAATCGAACATGTGCAGAACCTGCGCCGACCCTTAGAAAAAAACAATGCTCCGCTCGCCTCTCCGCGCCCTCCGCAGTTAACAGTCCCCGGCCCCTGCGGTTCTCCCGTCGTTGCGTGGGTTGTCTTCTGTAGTGTGGGCCGTATCGGCCCATCTCCGTCGGATCGTCCGATACGGACGACGCTACAGAAGACAGACTGCAAATGAAAAGCCCGAGCTCGGTTGGTTCCCGTTTGGATGATGAGTCTCCTCGCAAGCGGGTCCCTCTTTTTTGCGTCTCCTGCGCATCTTCGCGGCTAAGCCCGGCCCCCTGTGCCCGTTTCCCGATCCGGGGAGGAGTTTTTACAGCGGAGGACGCCGATGGGCGCTTCCGCAATTGCAAATTTCATTCCCGAGTTTTACAACCTCTCCACACCACTAGAAACGTGAACAGATAAAGACCACGCTATGAATCGCATCACACAAACACTCTTGGGCATGATTGCCCTCCTCTCCTTCACGGCGTTTGCCGAAGAGCTGAAGTATTCCCTCGAACCTCATTTCTTCGAGGAAAGCCCGGATCACCAGCCCCTGGGCCCTTGCCATGGCGGAGCGGCCTTGGACAAAGCGGGAAATATCTACATCACCACCGACACCAAGCGCGGGATCGTGATTTTCTCGTCCGCTGGAAAGTTTCTCCGCGCGGTGGGACCGACGCGCATCCATTCACTGGAACTCCGCGAAGAGGAGGGAGTCGAGTACCTATACTGTGCGAGAGCCTCCGATCACGAGGTGGTGAAACTCACGCTGAACGGGGAACCCGTGTGGAGCATAGGCTCTCCGATGGAGTCGGGACTCTACAAGGACGCGAAGGGTTTCAACCCCTGCGCGGTCACGGTCGGACCCGATGGCTCGATTTTCATCGCCGATGGCTACGGCTCCAATTTCGTGCTCAAGTTCGACAAAAACCGCAAGTTCGTGAAAGCGTTCGGCGGGCCCGGCGTCGAGGAGGGAAAGTTCAAGACCTGCCATGGCATCGGCCTCGACACGCGACTCGCCAAACCGTTGCTGTTCGTGTGCAACCGCAATAGCAATCGTGTGGAATATTGGGATCTCGAGGGGAACTTCGTGAAAGTGATCCAGAAGGATCTAAGAATGCCCGCTGCGGTCTATATTCGAGGCGACTACGCTCTGGTTCCTGAACTTCAGGGCCGGGCCACCGTCCTCGACAAGAACGGCAACATCGTGGCTCGGGTAGGCGACAATCCGAACGAGAGCCAACGCGCTAACTTTGGCTTGGCGCCGGAGCAATGGAAGGACGGCATCTGCAACTCACCCCACGGCGGTGCCATCGACAAGGACGGCAACCTGACCGTGACCGAGTGGAGTCAGACGGGTCATCTCCACAGGTTTAAGCCCATAAAATAGAGCTGAGGTCGCCATCAGCATGCGGACCCAGTCGTCGGCAGGTCGCTCGCAAGAACTATCTTGCGAGTGACTGCGCCGAGTCGATGGGTTTGGATAGCGCCTCAAGCGATGCTGATTGAAGCCGATGATTTCCAAGTCAGCGCCGAACGCGAGGTTCAGCCGACGCACTGGTTGCTTTTTCAGGATGCTTCGGCTGAACTGCGGCCCGGTTGGACTGATCACGGATGAAACCATTTCGCAAACTTGGCGCGGCAGTGCTACTGCTGTTTTGCAAGGCGCTTGCCCTGCAAGCTCAGATTGATCCCGAGGAGCGACACCTTCTTCAGATAGGTTACAACCAGCCGTTGCAGGGACGGGGCCCGATCGGGGGCTATGCCTTCTACTATCTTAACAAGCCGAACTATTTCCACACCAACCAGACCCTCCGACTCGCGATCGCTCCCATCTACCTGGATACCGAGTACGGCTTTCGTGGTGCGATCGGACCCGATACCGACGTCGGGGTTGGCCTGGCAGGGGGTGGATTTGCGGACAGCTATTCGGAGGTCCGGTTGGGAAAACTCCTCAGCGAGGAGTCGTTCACCGGACACGGCGGCGAAGTGAGCGGAAGCATCTATAATCTTTTCAATCCGGGAGATCGCATTCCGGTCAGCGGTGTCCTAAGAGGCACGCTTCACTACTCAAGCTACACGCGAAATGGCTCCACGGCTGGGGGATTTAGTCTTCCACGCGACCGAGCCGCATTCCACCTCCGCAGTGGAGTGCGATGGGGAGGCCGCGAACCGCTGATGTTCCCGGCGATGGCTATGGAGGTCTCCGCCTGGTATGAGGGTCAGTTTAGGGGAACCCCAGGCGTCTACGGATTTGCGGCAGACCGCGAGATAAAGCCGCTCTCCCATCTCGCCTGGAGCCGCGCCCTCATCGCCTACACCCTGCCCGAATCCAAACACTACTTCTCCTTCACCGCCACGGGAGGAATGAGCGTCGATGCCGATCGGCTCAGCGCGTATCGTCTGGGAGGGGCATTGCCCTTGGTGGGGGAATTCCCGCTCAGCATCCCGGGCTACTATTTCCAGGAGCTCACGGCTTCCCGATTTCTACTCTTCAACGGACTGTACTCCATCCCGATTGGGCGATCAGATCACTGGGATGTGATGGCTTCGGGCGCTACGGGGTTGATCGACTATCTGCCGGGAGTTGAGCAGCCGGGAGACTGGCATAGCGGGGTGGGTGGTGCGGTGGCGTTTCATCCTGGAAGCGGCGCATGGCAGGTCGTCGCGGGCTACGGGTATGGTATTGACGCAATTCGAGGGAACCATTGCGGGGCACATACCATTGGCTTGCTGGTGCAGTACGATTTCGATCGAGGTGGATCCCTCTTTCGCAACGCGCTGAG
>JAYTTC010000013.1:0-2910 GCA_043745255.1 Verrucomicrobiales bacterium | reverse complement strand
CCTTTGCTGGTGTTGGATTCCATGTTGGTCTCCAGGCTCACGCTGGAGTTAAGCGCGACATTCACGAGATGGAGCGGGCCTCCCTGCTTATGGGGTGCGTAACCGTACCACGGAATGTCGTCCTGGGTATCGATCTCTCGGATGGAGGCGTCCGATCGCATCCAGCGGCGCCGGTTGGAAGCCCCCTGGTAGGCGCGAATCAACCGCGCGGTGTAGAGGGAGTGGAAGGAGGAGAGATTGAGAAAGCTGAAGGTGTGACCGAAAAGAAAGGTGAGCGTCAGGCACATCGTGAAGCTAAGTCCGAGATCGAGAATGGCCATGCGGTCGCGCGGTTTGAAAGGCCTTACATGCAGACGCGCAGGCTCAACTCGGATCAGGTTTTTCTCGTCGAGTGTCACCTCTTTGCGATCGTAGTAGCGGCTATAGAGTCTTGCTCCCGCGCCGTCTTCCACCGTACCGAGATCCTGCGATTCTGCGTCCCCTTTCGCCGACTCCTTGGAGGACACCACGGTCCAGTCATCGTCTAGGCGGGTCCAGAGAAGGGCGACGGGCCCGGTGCTGGCGGCTCGATCGTCTTCCATCTCTACCAGCACGGGGTTGTCCCATCGCCACGCGATACCATGAGCCACGTAGGAGGTCGCGATGGTGAGGAA
Organism: Verrucomicrobiales bacterium; assembly: GCA_043745255.1. GTDB lineage: Bacteria > Verrucomicrobiota > Verrucomicrobiia > Limisphaerales > UBA11320 > UBA11320. Next base: position 2,257 of record JAYTTC010000013.1, on the reverse strand, counting down.
AAACATCAGGATGAGTGCGCCGACCAAAGCGGTGATCCGGATGGGTGCGATCTCGATCAGTTTGCCGCCGCCAAATCGCACCGCGATCAAGCGAAGGATGGGTGCGAGCCCCGCCACGCCGACCAGTCCGGTGATTGCACTCGCTGCCGATCGGGTTCCTCCCGCGTAGCAGACCGTGGCGTAGAGGGATTGTCCGAGAGTGTTGATGATCACCAGGACCTGGGTCACGCCATAGACTATCATCGCGGCGTTCAAGTATCGCGACGTTTTGCTTCTCAACCACGACACCAGTCCGAGGCTCGTCAGGTCTTGTTTCGCGGTCTGGGCTTGGGCGTCTTTCCGCAGCACTTGATACGACACGCAGTAGAATCCGGCAGCGACGGAGAGTACCGCCCAGACATCCAGGAACGGAATCAACGCTTTCAGCCACTCATGGGCCCATGGGTTATAGGTCCAGGCGGTCGCCGCCGTCACTGCGATGCTGTTCAGGATAACCAGCAGCATGCCCAATCCATAAACCGCACGCCATTCTCGCAGTTTCCAACAGCCTATATAGTCTCGTGGGTTGGCGTCCGATGAGCCTTCGCGCGCCGTTCGCAGCGCGAGGTGATGGAAGCTCCCGAGCGCGAGCAGACTCGCCCATCCCCAGAGGGGCATCAGCCAGGATGAGCCACTGAAAATTAAACCCGAGAGAGCGAATCGCCACAGGCAGGGGATGATCATCAGCAACAGAATGCTGCAAAACATAGGAGCGTCCGGAAGGAGGTGCTGCCTTCCGTGGCGGTAACATCGCCACCCCGCCATGACGAAGATCCAGAGGAGCGCCAAGGCGGATTCTAGGCCCAGTGCCATGGCCCCGTAGCGAAAGCTGCTGGAAGGAAGCACGCGCCAGGCGAGCATCCCGAAGGAGATGACGAGAAGGTTGGCCGCGGCGACGACGTGGAACTGTTTATTGTCTCCTGCCTGAGAGAGCCAATAGGCCATCCCGAGTGGAATGACCGCCACTCCGAGCACCAGGAAAGGCAGCGGGCACCAGGGCGTCCACCACCAATGGTCTCCGGTCGAGGTTTGGAGCAGGAGTTCGTATTGATGGAACCAGTTTGCGGAGTTCATTACGGCGCGGAGCAGGCTGCCTCCCAAGAACACGGTGAGCAGGGAGGTAAGCACCACTATCAACACCGCGACCCAGTTGCGTGTGAACACAGCTGTCGCCAGCGCACCGTCTCGGGCTCCGCTGGGAGTGAGGTAGTTCCCGCCCTCGCGCAGCCAGCGAATTGGCGGAGAGTTGTTGTCCCTGAGAGTGGCCTCGATTCGTGTGGGTGCAGGGGCTTTGTCAGGAAGACCATCAACAAATTCCTGCGCCTGCTGGGCCCGCTGTCCGCGGATTCCATCCGTCGACGCGATCACCTGCTGTGAGGGCGTTGAGGTAGCGGCCCACTCGCGAGTGAACATTCGCCCCAGAAAACCACCGAAATATCCACCGCCGGAAACCGTCGAGAGATAGTCGATTCGCCGGATCAACCGGTGACGTGCCAAACCTTGGAATAGACCCAGGCAGAACGTGGCGCTCCGCATGCCTCCGCCGGAAAGCGCGACCCCCACGGCATCCCGAGCCGGTTGGCCCGGGGTCTGGATGCCTGCCGCCTCACGACGTTCCAGGATCAGAGCGCGCTCACGGTTCAGCAACGTTCCGAGCCCGGGCTGCACACTAGGTCTTGAATCGGGAGTCATGGTCGGGCCTTGGTTGATGTTGTTCGCTATCCGCTTGCCGACCCGACTGAGCCACCGCTGTGTTGGATGTGCAATTCCAAATCGAGCCGAACCGGCGGAAGCGGTGCCTCTGGGGTGCTGGCCGCGGTGCTGATCCAAGGCGGGGGTACGTGAGAACAGCTCGAAGAGGGGGTCACCTCTCTCCAGGACTGTATGAGAGCGCCGCCCACCTCAGCGGCCGCGATGTCCCTACAGAAGTAGGTTCTCGGAACAGGTTCCCTCTCCCATCCGTGGCATCCACAGTAAACGCTCCTCCCAGGATCGGAAACGGGCAGGGCCGGGCTTAGCCGCGAAAAGGCGCAAAAGACGCAAAAAAGACCGGGGCTCTGGACGACACTACAGAAGCCGGGCTGTAGTTCTGTAGCGTGGGCCGTATCGGCCCATCCCCGCCGGATCGTCCGATACGGACGACACTACAGAAGAGGGAAACCTTGCGAGGGCACGCCCAGCTGTAGTTCTGTAGTGTGGGCCGTATCGGCCCATCCCC
>JAYTTC010000012.1:0-2910 GCA_043745255.1 Verrucomicrobiales bacterium | reverse complement strand
TTTCGGGCATGACACCGTTTTTCGGTCGTCATGCCCGTTTTTCTTCCCACCTCCTCTTCGACTCCAATTGCTCTCTCTTCCTTGGGGACAGGCTCTAGGTAGGCGCATAAACGTCAGATCAGTCATCACTCCCAGTTCTCCACCCTTAAATCCGTAACTCGACTGAACTCCGTCAGGTTACGGGTGATGATCGTCAGTCCATGCGCCCGCGCGGTGGCTGCGATTTTCAGATCGTTCGGCCCGATCAGGCTCCCCTGAAGCTCCAACCGGTGGCGGATATCGGCGTAGTGCCGCGCGCACTCATCATCGAATGGGAGCGAGGTGAAAGGGGCAAACAGCATCTCCAATGCATGAAGGCGACGCTCCCGGTTCCCATACTTCTCCGCCCCGTGCCAAAGCTCAGCCTTGATGATGGAGCAGAGGAACACTTCCGACATCGGCAGGCTCCGCATCCTGGCCTCCAGTTGGCTCTCTGGGTTTTTCAGCAGCGAGATCCAGACGTTGGTGTCGGGAAGCCAGGCCATTACCAGCCCTCGCGCTGTTCGGAGTCCCCCTGAGGAGGTCGGTCGAACGGCTCAGAGCCGAACTCCTTTGCGATGGACTTGAAGAAACCAGGATCCAGCGACCCGGTTGGGGAGGAGGGGGTGAGCCCGCTCTGAAGGTCGATCAGGTGCAGCGCGTCTCGAACCAATCTCTCGAGGGAAGTGGCAGCCTTAGGATCCAAAGTCCTCAGTTTCTCGTCCAATTCGCGGGCTATCGCGGTCATATGAAACAAGATACCGTGCAGATAAGAGCTTCGCAACGGAGTAGTTTTCAGCCCAGCGTGGCCGCGTGGCCGTTCCTCGGCCATGAGCGCCGCGCGCCGCAGCCCTGAACGGCCCGCCCTGACCGGGGGCGAGCAGTGTTTGAGCAAACCGACGAGTCGCGAAAAACAAAAGCCCCTGTGCCGGAGTTGGCAGCAGGGGTGTGAAGGGCATCCGCCGGGAAGGATGTGCGCGCAGTCAGGCAAGGACGCTCGCGATAAAAGGGCAGGCTGTCGGACGGCAAAGCCCAACGCATCTCGGTCATAGACCGGGGCATCCCGACATCCTGCTGGCAGAGTGCGTGTCCCTTCGGCAAGCGTGTAGCGGGGAAAAAAGACTCGAACGGATGGAGAGATCGCCGGGATTTATCCGAGGCCGCTTGATGAACGAGGACGTGAGTGGGGGTGACCTCGAGCCGAGTCAGCTCGAGTCCAATGTTTGCAATGCTTGGGTATAATTCCAAGGGAGCTAGTGCTTGGGGTTTTCCCTGACCCGGTCCGGATAGCGCTGAAGAGTTTTGAGATAGGCTAAGGCATCCACCCCGTTCTCCCTGCAGGTGGCGATCACCGTCATGAACACGTCTCCCACTGCGGCTCCCTTCTCCGTGCGGTAACTTAGGGAGTTTTTCCGGTGGAGTATCGCTCGCTTGAGCGCCCGTTCGCATTCGTTATTGCCCAGGGGCGCCCCCGGGATCCGCAGGAACTGGGTCAGCGCCTCCCAGCGTTTGAGTAGATAGTTAAACGCTTTGCCCAATCCGCTATTGGGTTCGACTCGTTTCTCCTCCTGCTCCCGTTGCATCCACTCTTTGACCCGCACCCAGGGCAGGATCAGGAACCGGGTGTTGTAGGCAATGAATCGAACGTTTTGCTTACGCTGGGCTGGGGTCCACCCGATCCACACATCTCGAGTCGCTTGGGGGGCAGTTGCAAATGTCCGGCCCGTTCCAGAACCAGAAGCATCGAACCGCACACCATGTCGCGCAAGGCTCCGTTGGGTTGCACCATGTTCCAAGCGCGAGCTAGAAGGACGGAGAGCTTCCGGCGACTTATGCCGGGATGCTCCGCCATCAACTGCACGATGAACTCGACGTCCGTCGCGCTGATCGATCGCCCTCGGTAGCTCAGCAACATGCGGCCCACGATACGGAGCACGGAGTGGAACGTAAGCTTTTATTTAGCCCGCTTGGGGCAGCGCCTTCCAGAGAACGGCTGCGCTCGTCGGTTCTTGGTTCCAGATCAAGGCATGGAGCTGATGGCTGTCGAGGGTCAGACCTGGTTTATCTCTGGCTTTGGGCCAGTGTGAAAAGTTCCCCTTGGACAATCGCTTCTGGGCGAGCCAAAAACCCTGGCTATCGTAAACCAAACATTTGATCGCATGGCGACGGCGTGAACAGAAGACGAAGAGAGTGCCGGCCATGGGATCGGCATTCAAAGCCTGACGACAGACGGCAGCGAGGCCGTCGATTCCTTTTCGGAAATCTACGGGCTCCACTGCCACCAGGATCCGCATGTGAGGCGTGATCTGGATCATGAGCGGAGGAACTGTTGAACCAGCGGTAACAACTCTCTAGCGGGAACTCAAAATCAAGTTACGCACCTTTGCCGAAGCAACACGCTTCATCGAACGCGCTTGCAAGAGCGCTTTGCTAAATCGTCGACTCGCCGCGAGACTGCCCGCAAAGCTGATCCTATCCAAGCGCACGCTGTGAACTCGCGCGGCCTGGAGCATCAGGCGTCGCACGAAGTTGTGCAGCAAGAAGTGCATGCGAATCTCCCGCTCCAGATTTTCCGTTGTCTTCCAACTGAGATACTCCATCTGAAGAGTGGTCTTGAGATTACGGGCGAAAAACTCCGGCCCTTTGGATTCGAGGAGATGGGACGGGGATGGGCCGATACGGCCCACGCTACAGAACTGCAGCCCGTATTCTGTAGGGTCTCAGGCCACCTGGGATGAACATCGAATGTGATGGCCCACGCTACAGAACTGTAGCCCGTCTTCTGTAGGGTCGTCCGTATCGGACGATTCGGGCCCGGACCCATTCAGCCGACCGGATATTTCTGTCCTCGATATTGTTGTCGGAACTTCGGGTCCTCTCCGTTGCGTGGGT
>JAYTTC010000011.1:0-10802 GCA_043745255.1 Verrucomicrobiales bacterium | reverse complement strand
AGATCGCCAAGCACATCATTAAACACAAGATCAAGCGAACTCCCAAGTTCGCCATGGTGTTGCAGCTAGAGCCTCTCCATACCTGCAACCTCACCTGTACGGGTTGCGGTCGGATCCGCGAATATTCCACCAGCCTCAAGGACATGATCCCTCTCGAGCAATGCCTCGAGGCTGCTCAAGAGTGCGAGGCCCCGATGGTTTCCATCTGCGGCGGCGAACCCCTGATTTATCCTAAAATCGAGGAACTGGTGGTCGGCCTGAGGGAACAAAGCCGGATCATCTACATCTGCACGAACGGCGTCTTCATGCGCAAGAAAATGCGCGACTACATGGCGGCGAACTACAGCCCCGCCATGGAAACTAAGCTGCAGCGCCTCATTACTGAGGACTTGGTTTCCGAGAAAGATGCCGAGGTGATCCGCAAGTCGGACGCAGCCGCGCGCAAGAAGGTCGTGATCGCTCCGAGCAAGTGGATGTATTGGAACGTCCATGTAGACGGTTTGGAATACACTCACGATCTCATCGTGGAACGTGAAGGAGTCTTCAAGGAATGCGTCGCCGCCATGAAAATGGCAAAGATCCTGGGCTATCAGGTTGCCACGAACACCACGGTTTACAAGGAGACCCAGGTTCAGGAGCTGGAAGAGATGTTCAAGTATCTCTCCTGGCTTGGCGTGGACGGGCACACCATTTCGCCTGGCTACGATTACGACGCCGCCAAGAAGGACATGGCCAAGCGCCTGGGCCGTGATCCCAAAGATTTCTTTCTCACCCGAGAGTTCACGCGGGCCAAATTCAAGAACATCGAGAACTGGGGCAAGATGTTCACCATCTTCGGCACTCCGGTTTACCAGGAATTCCTCGCCGGCAAGCGCGAGCTCACCTGCACCGCCTGGGCGATCCCCACATTCAACGTTCGCGGATGGAAGGCTCCCTGTTATTTGATGACCGACGGTCACTACCCCCACTACCAGGAGATGCTCTCCAAGGTCGACTGGGAGAAGTATGGCGTGGTGGACGGTGTCGCTCGCGATCCTCGCTGCGAGAACTGCATGGTGCACTGCGGCTACGATCCGAGCGGAGCGCTTGGCACGAATTACCAGAGCGGCGACAACTGGAAAAACTTCAGCTACAACTTCGGCGCCAAGCCGAAGCCTTACCAGGAAGGCCACAAGGTCATCGCGTTTAACGGCACTAGCATCGGAAAGGGACACCTTGCCGAGGCGAAGGCGGCGGTGAACAAGGAGCTTTCGGGATCACGGTCGGTCTACCAACGGAATGGCGATCATGATCATTCCGATGCCGCTGTAGACACCTCCCAGCGGGATGAGCTCCTGGCCAAGATCGACTCTGCGAAGACACTCCCCTTGAAATCCGAGTAGTCAGGACTTGCGGCCGAGAGCCAGCCGATGGCCTTTGGCCCATCGGACTTCAGCACCAACGGTGCGCCCCATCCCAGCCTGGGCCATCGGCCCAGGTATCGAAACAAAAACACGCCAGAGGGCTGAAGGCCCGCTCTATCACCCTCGCCGATGGAATGGGCCTTGGGCCTTCGGCGATTCTTGTTCTGAACTCCAGAGCCACGATTTACGGCCGAGGACCGTACGAATTCCCTGTCTTCCAATCTAAAATGGAAGCACAGCCCGACATTGAGTGTCGGGCCTTTTTCGTTTTAGGCGTTGCGACCCGCCTTAACTTCTATTTCTTGTTCAGGCTGTTGAACGAGATCTCGAGCCATCGGCTGGCGTTGATAAACCCAGTCCCCCATTCCTTATACTTTTCAGGAAGCCCTGCGGTCTTCACCTGTTCCAAGGTCTTCCCTTCATCAATGGCCTTCCTAACTAAGGACGTGGTGTCTTTCAACATTTCAAGATAGGCCTCCAGATCCGCACGCGACCCTAGATCTCCGTGGCCCGGGATGATCTTAACGTCCGGTGGAAGCAACTTCAGCGCGGCTTCGATGTTTCGCATCAAGCCCGCCACGTCACCGCCGCTCCCCAAATCGACGAAAGGAAATCGTCCGTTGAAAAACAGATCGCCCATGTGCACCACGCCAGATTTGGTGAAATAAACAATCGAGTCGCCATCCGTGTGCCCAGGACCGAGATGGATCAGGCGAATTTCTTCACCGTTGAAATGAACCGACATCGAATTCTCGAACGTCAGGACCGGAAGCGCTTCCTTGGGGGTGTCAGACTTATCGGCGAGACGTTTGCGCACATTGTCCTGAGCGATGATGTACCCTTTTCGGCCGAAGTGCGCGTTGCCTCCGGTATGATCCCCATGCCAGTGAGTGTTGAGAACGAACTTCAACGCCCCCTTGTCCAGTGCAGCGAGCGCCGTTTCGATTTTTTCAGCGAGAGGCGCGAACTGATCGTCCACAATCAACACACCATCGGGACCGACGGAAACCCCGATATTTCCTCCCGAGCCCACCAGCATGTGGATGCTCCCGGCCACCGCCTGCGACTTGATCTCCACCTTCGACATATCGCGCTGCTGCGCAAAGCAGCGATTCGCCGAAAACAGAGTGAAACCCAGAAGGGCAGAACCGAGAACTTGGGCGAAATTTATGTTGGTCATAAGCGAAGTTAGACACGTAGCATGGTTCTCGTCCAGTGAGCTGAGAACGAGATTTAAGTGAGCAGCCTGTCGCGGCGACAGGCTGCTAGGGGAAAAAAAAGCGGGGCGAACTGTTAGTTCGCCCCGCTGCAAAAAAATCCTATCAGACCGATGATCAGGTCGTAGCCGCAGGAGCCACTTCCTCGATCTTGGCGTGCTGCTGGAGGAAATCCACGACCTTCTCATTGAGCATCTGGCTGTAGATCTCGCGAACGCCGTCCCGCTTCTCAAGTTCCTTGGCAAATTTATCGGGAGTCATCTGATAACGGCGCGCCATAGCGACGATGCGGATATTCAAGTCTTCCTGGCTGACTTTAATTCCCTCCCTGGTGGCGATCTTGGTGAAGAGATACGAGGCTTTCACTCGCTCCTTGGCCGTTCGCGAGGCAGCGGCGAAAATCTCCTCTTTCTGCTGTTCAACGAGCTGCTGAGCGACGCCCCGTTGCTGGTTCTCCGCAACGATATTGTATACCACACTCCGGGTTTCAGTATTGACGGCAGACTCGGGAAGCTCGAACTGCACCTTGTCCATCAATGTTTGAACCACTTGGCTGCGAACGCTGCGGGTTTCTTTCAGGTTGAGCTCGTTCTGTAGATCAGATCGCACGCCTTCGCGCATCTGATGCATGCTTTCGGCTTTCCATCCCTTGGCAAACTCATCGTTCAACTCAGGCAGCTGGCGTTCCTTCACCTCCACCACCTCAACCTCAAAGGAGCCCTTCTTGTTCTGCAGTTGGGAGGTAACGAAGTCCGCGGGAAAGTCCACGGACACCACTCGATGATCACCCGCTTTCGATCCCAGAAGCTGCTCGGTGAAACCTGGAATGAAGGAACCGGTCTCGATCTGAAGCCAAAAATTTTTCTGTTCGGTCAGACCCCGAGCGGCGGGAGCCAGATCTAAAATCGGCTTCCCTTCGCAGCTGCCCTGATAATTTACCACCAAGAAATCTCCGGTCTGCGCCGCTCGGTCCACAGTTTGAAAAGTCGACTTGCGTTCGCGAAGGGCCGCCAGCGCTTTTTCAAGATCCTCGTCGGTGACCTTCGAGTTTTCCCGCTTGGCGTCGAGTCCTCGATACTCGGGGAGCTCGAACTGAGGGGCGGTTTCCACGGTAAAAGCCACTTTGGCATCCTGGCCCTCGGCAAACTGGATCTCCTCCACGTCAGGATCCGCGATGACCTCAAGCTTCTGATCCTTCACAGCCTGCCGAAAGGCGTCGGAATAGAGCTTCCGCTTCACCTCTTTCAGGATGTCCTCTTCGAAACGCTTCAGGACCATGTCGCGTGGAGCCCGGCCGGCCCGGAACCCAGGAAGCGAAACGTTCTTAACGTACTGAGAGGTAACTTCCTCAAAAGCACCCTTCACTTGAGCAGCCTCCACATCAATACGGAGGAGCTTTTTGCAAGGGCCCAGATGTTCTAGCGTGACATTCACAGATTCTTGAGTTCGAAAGTTTTGTATAAACCGTCGATAGGCCGGAGACCCCGAAACCCGCCAACGGCGAGCCGGTGAAAGTATTAGGGAGCCCCAAGAGCGTCAAGCTTGGTTGCACGCCAGGTTGCACTTTGAGAAATCCGTCGTAAGGTTTCGCCATCCGTATGTTCCTACATCGCGCCATCACTGCGAACCGATCGGTCATTCCTCAAAACAGGGCAGAACCAGACACCGGCGCGTCCTGGAACACTTCGGAAAGCGCTCACCCTCCCCTGGAGCGACACCCCAAAAAGGGTGCCCCTGATCGATGCCGAAACGGCGGAGGGTCCGCCAGCGATTCCCTCCGAGCTCCTCAAACAGAATCCTGATCTATGCGAGACATGTTGTACCCGAGTCCGGTCCGGCCATCCTGGCCGACCTTCCGATCTGCCATCCTCTTCATGATAGCACTGATCACCGGGCTCCACCCGTGCGTGCTCCATGCCACATCCATTCCAAACGACCATCTTGTCGATGCGATCCTGCTGAGCGGAAGCCCGATGTCGTTGACCGGTTCCACCCTGGGAGCCGGGCTCGACATCGGTGAGCCATTGCATGCTGGATTAGTTTCGGGAGGAACGGTCTGGTACCGCTGGGCGGCATTCTCTGGGGGCACGCTGAACCTCACCGCCACGGGACAGGGTTACACTGCCCGCATCGCGGTTTATGTGCAGAACGCCGTCACGCTGGACTATGCCCACCTAAAGCCTGTCACCTCGGGAGTGGATGGCACTGCAAAGTTTGCCCTCACGCCCGGAGCCAGCTATCTCATCGCGGTCGCGAGTGGACTTCGCGGATCGGGCCCATTCATCCTCAACTGGAAGCATACTGCGCCCCCCACCGGCGGGGTTGATCTGGTCGTGATCCCAGAGTCGGTTCACGCCAATGTGCTCACCGTTGGATTTTCAGCGACCGACTGCGAAGTGGTTTACGGCTGCACCACTCGTGGAACAAACCGAGTGCTCTCGATTGAATTCGATGTGGCGAACCGTGGAAAGGAAGATCTGTATATGGGAATCCCGTCCTCGTCCCCATTGACCGTACCGGATCCCTGCATCAATGCACATCGGTTCTACGGCTTCCTCCGTTTTGTTCTGCGAGATGCAAAGAATGTGATCGTGAAAATGAACGAGCCGCTGTCTCATTGCTTTCGGGACGACCGTCAAGAAAACCCTGCCGCCAGCGCCACACGCCGGTTTGGTTGCAACACTGTCGATGGATTGCAGGCAGGCTGGGTTTATGAGTCAGACCCTAACATCCCCTGCCAGTTACTCGACCTCTCCGACATCCCGGCTGGAAGTTACAGCCTGGAAGTCACGGTCGACCCCTGGAACAGGGTGATCGAAACCAACGAATCGAATAACTCGGTGCGAATCCCGGTCACGATCGAAGCGGAATGCAGCGGACCTCCCTCGAATGACGCAAGGGCGAATGCGGTGGAGTTGATCGGTACGATCGCCACGGTCAAGGGCAACAGTGAGTGTGCCACCAAGGAGGTCGGAGAAAAACAGCACTATACATCAACGCCGTCAGGGCGCTCGATTTGGTACCGTTGGACTTCGCCGTATACTGGCGAGGCAGTGGTGACCACGGAGGGCAGCCGCTTCGACACCGTGCTCGACGTGCAAAGTGCCCCGACGAATGCGATCAATGGAGTCACCCTCAAGAGCAACGACGATCTGACTCCTGGCGTAGCTCAGAGCTTGGTGCGGTTCAACGTGACCTCAGGAGAGACTTACTGGTTCGCCGTAGACGGTTTCAATCTGGGTGCCGGCTCTCAAGGCGGCTCGGTGATCCTCAATCTCAATCCGGCCCTCAATGACAGTTTCCTGAGCGCCCAATCGCTCTCCGGAATCCAAGGCGAGGCCAGTGGAAGTACCAGCCGCGCGAATCGCGAGGCGGGGGAACCGGACCTCGGCGATGGGACGGCCGCCCATTCCGTTTGGTTCCGCTGGTTGGCACCCGTCACTGGCCCGGTGGTTTTCGACTCCCAGCCCAGCTCCTTCAAGACCCTTCTCAAGGCCTTCACCGGATCCGCCCTCAATGCCCTGGCGCTCGTTCCCAACGGGACGATCTCGCAGAGCCCAGAGGGTGCTGCGCAGGTCAACTTTCCCGCCATCGCCGGTCAGGTCTACGTCCTGGTCCTCGACGGAAGAGCAGGAGCCAGCGGGCCCTATCACCTCGCATGGAAACAGGAGCCAGAAGTGGTCGTCGAGGTGCGCCTCACGGCGGCGCGTGAAGCTGGAGGAAAAGTGCGGCTGAATGTTACTGGAAAGCCGGGCCAGACTTTCGAGCTGCAACGCTCCTCTAATCTCAAGGACTGGGCCACCCTCGGCACCACGACCGTCACGCAGAGTTCGGGCAGCTTCCTCGACGAGAGCGCTCCGGAACACAGCCAGGGCTTCTACCGTGCGATAGGTCAATAGGCCTGGAGCGGCGGCACGCCCCTTCGGGATCGATCCGAAAGATGCTCATGCTCCAGGCGGCAGCGTCGATCAAGAGATCGAGCGCATGAAGAAGTGCCTTGTTGTTGCCGTCGTCATTGGGTTGTTACGGGTCGGATCACATCTGGGGGAAGCCCGCGATTCGTCCCCTGGCTCGGCCCAGGAGATCGCACGGCTCCTCAACGAGGCATTCGTGGCAGTGGCCGAGATGGCGTCGCCTTCGGTAGTGGTGATCAACGTCACAACTCGAAACCCAGGCCTCGCCGGTGACCCGCAGAATACGGCGGATCTCGAGGAGATGAGCCCGGACTTGCGCCGTTTTCTCGAGGAGCACCTACCACAACGAGAGGGTGCGGCCATTCCCAAGAAAGGGGTCGGCCCGCTAGCTTACGACAGCCAGGGATCTGGCCTTATCCTGCGTGCCGATGGCTATCTTCTCACTAACCGACACGTGGTCGAAAACGCGGATCAGATCCAGGTGAGATTCGCGGACGGTCGTGAATTGCCAGCCGAGGTTCGTGGAATGGACGCCCAATCCGATGTCGCGGTCTTAAAAGTGGAGGCGCGAGATCTAACACCGGCCAAGCTCGGTGATTCCAAAACGCTGCGCGTCGGAGAATTCGCGATCGCCATCGGTGCCCCCTTCGATTTGGATTATAGCGTCACCTTCGGCCACGTGAGCGCCAAGGGTCGTAACAACATCTTGAATGATCGAGCACTCGACCAGGACTTCATCCAAACCGATGCCCAGATCAATCCGGGGAACAGCGGAGGACCCCTGGTGAATCTCAACGGAGAAGTGATTGGAATCAACACGCTGATCCGTGGAATGCATACCGGAATCGGATTTGCGATTCCGATCAACCAGGCGCGTGAAGTCGCGGAGCAGCTCATTCTCAGCGGTCGCTACCTGCGAACCTGGCTTGGTATCGGAATCCGATCCCTGCGCGAGAACCCACCGCTCCGAGAAGCCTTTCCTGATGCCAAAGACGGCGTGGTGGTGAAGCAGATCGAGGCTCAAGGTCCATCAAAAAAGTCGGATCTCAAGCCCGGCGATCTGATCACCGCGGTGGATGGACATCTCATCGCCACAGCCAACGACCTCAAGACAGAGATTCGCGGCAAGCGAGTCGGAGATTGGGTCACCTTGGATGTGACCCGCGGCGGAAAATCCCAGAAGATAAAGGTTCGCGCGGAAGCCATGCCCGACCGAGATCATCCTCCGCCCCATAACGCGCCGCACGCTGCGAATGATGAAGAAACAAACCTCGGATTCACCGTTCGCCCTCTATCCCAGGAGGAGGCGGACCGTGAAGGCTTGGGGCGAGATCATGGCGTCGCGGTGACCGACGTCGCCCCTGGAAGTATTGCCGAGAGCTATGGCATCAAGCCCGGATACATCGTGACCGAAATGAACCGGAAGCCGATCACAGGTCCGAAACAATTCCGTGAAATGCTCCGATCCGCCGATCTCAAAAAGGGAATCCCTCTCACCTACCTCAGTGAGGGATCTGCTCGATTTGAATTTCTAAAATCGGGAGAGTAAACTGGCCGTTGGCAATTTTCACAGACCGCTCGTCATCGGGTTGGTGGTGTTGCCGGCCATCGGAGTGGCGGAGGAACTGAAGGCGGAAGAACTCCCTATCGGGGTCATCGACTTGAACCAGGAGAAGGTTGACCGCGTGAAAGAAACAGGTGCGCTTTCTGTGCAAGGGGACGCCGCACGTTGAGCGGCTCTGGCCGATGATCGACAGCGAGGTTGTCCAGACCAACGGCACCTTCACTCAAGTCTATCACCTACATCTCTTCGCCGCGCCATTCGTGGAGATCTGGTTTTCCACTCGGTCGACTTCGCAGAGAGGTGGCCCCCGGAGCACGGAGCCTTCGCGCCTTCCCAGGCCAGCATGGCTCGCTTGCGATCGGCACCCCATCGATACTCCCCCAGCACCCCTGTCGACCGAATGACGCGATGGCAGGGAATCAAGAAGGAGAGAGGATTGCTCCCCACGGCGGAGCCGACCGCTCGACTGGCACCGGGATGTCCAATCGACTGCGCCAATTGGCTGTAACTCACCAGAGCGCCCGGCGGAATCCGCATCAGCGCGCGCCAGACCTGCACCTGGAATCGCGTGCCTCCCACCCATGCCCTCAGCGGACTTCGCGATCCATGAGACTTGGAGGTTTCAAACAACCGAGCTGCCAAACGCTGAGCGTCGGAATTGTCCCAGCGAAATTCAGCCTGTGGCCAAACCTCTCGAACGACAGCGAGGGCGCACTCACGATCGCCGGTGTCCTCAAACGAAAGATGGCAAATTCCTCGCGGCCCTTGGGCGATACAGCACCAACCGAAAGGACTCTCCGCAAGACCGACCTCGATTCGCCAACCCTGGCCACCCCCCTTAATCTCACCGGGCGAGGCGGAGTCCAGGGCGACGCACAAATCATGCAATCGGCTGGGGGACGAGAGCCCCGCATCCAGCGTCGCATCGAGAACACTCTCCCCTCGCTTCAAGCGCACTCGAGCCTGCTCAAGTGTCAGACATTGGAGGAAATCCTTTGGAGTGACTCCGGCCCATCGGGTGAAAAGACGATGAAAATGATGCGGGCTCAACTTCACCCGGGCGGCCAGAGCGTCCAGATGGGGTTGTTCCGCGTGGTGCTCATCCAGGAATCGGATGATGGTAGCAACTCGTTCGTAGTCGTTCACGCGGCCACTTTGGCGCGCGTCTGCGCGTCACGCCACCCGGTTCTTGCGGTGAGTTGTATAAAAACGTCCCATCCCCCTGCCCTACCCACACGAGGTGCCCGCCGACACCCCCGGATCAGACAGGTCATTTCAAGATTGTTGCGCCACCGGGTGAGAACCATAGTGGTCTCCATGCGAGCTCTGCATCTCTCAGTGCTGTCACTCATTTTTATCGCCTTCCAAGCATTCTGGGTAAGCGCTGAACCACATGTCACGCTCCTCGTGCCTGGCTTCACCGTTCGCGAGCTCCCGTTGAAACTTTCGAATCTCAACAATCTTCGGTTCAGACCCGACGGAAAGCTCACCGCCTTGGGTTACGACGGCCGCGTGCATATTCTGGTCGATACGAATGGTGACGGTCTCGAGGACCAGGACGTTCTCTATTGGGATCAGCCCACGCTGACTGTTCCCGTCGGAATGGTCTGGTCCGAGGAGGGACTCTACGTTTCCTCGCATGGAAAAATCTCATTGCTCCGAGACACTGACGGAGACGGCCGCGCAGACCGGGAAGAGATCATCGCCAGCGGATGGCAGCCCACGGATGTCGGGTCCGGCGGGGTGGACGCCAGCGCAATCACGCGTGACGCCGCAGGGAATCTTTATTTCGGCCTCTTGACCGCCGACTACTCGAATCCGTATCGAGTGAAGGACGGCATCTCGCACTACCAGCTCGATGGCCAACGAGGCACGATCCAGAAATGGTCGGCTCAAACCAAGGCGCTCGAAACACTCGCCAGCGGAATTCGAGTCCCTTACGCGCTGTCGTTTAATCGGCTCGGGGATCTGTTCGTCACCGATCAGGAGGGAGAGACATGGTGCCCGGGTGGCAACCCACTGGACGAACTCAACCACATCATTCCAGGTCGCAACTATGGTTTCCCACCGCGACACGAAAAATATCTTCCCACCCTCATCAGCGAGCCTCCGGTGGTTGGATTTGGCCCGCAGCATCAATCGACCTGCGGGTTCTTCTTTAACGAGACAAATAGATCACAGGCGTCCTTTGGTCCTTCGTGGTGGGAAGGCGACGCCATCGTTGCGGGCGAATCTCGAGGGAAGATTTGGCGAGTACCCTTGGCTAAGACCCCATCCGGCTATCTGGGAAGAGAGACACTCTTCGCACGATTGGACATGCTGACCACCGATGTCGCGCTTTCGCCCAAGGGCGACCTCTATGTCTCCTGTCATAGCGGCCTCCCGGATTGGGGAACCGGGCCTCGAGGCGAGGGGAAAATTTTCAAAATTACGTATTCCGAACCCAAGGCTCCACAGCCCGTGGCGATCTGGCCCTCCGGCACGATGGAGTTGAACGTTGCGTTCGATACGCCGATTGATCCAACGGTGCTCTCTCATCTCAAGGATGCAAAGATCGACTTCGGAGATTACGTCGCGGCTGCGGATCGTTTGGAAATCTTGAAGCCACCTTATCAAGCGGTAACGCGCCAAGAAGCCACTCCGCGCGGGACGCTTCGGGTCGTCTCGGGGCGGATCTCAGACGATCATCGTCTCCTTACCCTGC
>JAYTTC010000010.1:0-2920 GCA_043745255.1 Verrucomicrobiales bacterium | reverse complement strand
CGGATCGTCCGATACGGACGACACTACAGAAGATGGAAACCGTGCGAGGGCACGCCAGCTGTAGTTCTGTAGCGTGGGCCGTATCGGCCCATCCCCGCTCCACATTCTAGGAAAGCATCAGCGGATCGGCCTATCCCTTCTCGATGCAGGCGTAGGCGTTGTGATTGTGGATGCTCTCGTAGTTCTCGGCCTCGACCTTGTACCAAGTCACCTCGGGATGTGCGTTCAACTTGACCGCTACATTTCGCACCAGGTCCTCGACGAAAACCGGGTTCTCGTAAGCGCGTTCGGTGACGGCTTTTTCGTCCTCGCGCTTGAGCAGCGAGTAGAGCTCGCTGCTGGCAGAACTCTCGATCAGCGAGATCAGTTCCTCAATCCAAACGGTGTTCCGGCTCCGGATCTGCACCGTGACTACGCCTCGCTGATTGTGGGCTCCATAACGGCTGATCGCCTTGGAGCAGGGGCAGAGAGTGGTGACCGGAGTTTTGACCGTCAGCACAAAATCGATATCCTTCCCGTTGGCCGTCGCTTCAAAGCGGGCGACATAGTCCATCAAGCTGCTAAGGCCGGAAACCGGCGCTCGCTTCTCGAGGAAGAAGGGAAACTCCATGGTGAGATGCGAGGTGGCGGACTTCAGCTTTCGCTGCATCTCGAAGAGGATGTCGGGGATGTTTTCAACATGAACCACGCTTCCGTGCGCGCTCAGCACCTCCAGGAACCGGCTCATATGCGTCCCCTTAAATTCTTTCGGAAGATCCACGCACATGGCGATGGTTGCCACGGTGTTCTGCAGCGTTTTCGCTTTGTCTCGGACCTGGATCGGAAAACGAAGTTCCCGCACCCCCACCTTGTCGATGCGAAGTTCGCGGTGGTCGCGTTCGTTTTGCTTGTCGTGCAACTTCGGCTTGGAATTCATGGCATCGCCTTTGGATTCGTGTAATGCGGCAGCTTCCAGTTGATTCATAACGAGTCAAGGTAGCAAGTGCGCAGCTCTATGCAAAAAAAATGTGAGCGATCAGACGCTGGCTAAAGCAAGATCGGTGTAGATTGCGGTGTTTAAGGCGTGGTTTCGCTGCCGATGAAGCCGTTCACCGCACATTCCGTTGCAGATCCAGACCCCCACCAGTTCATGGGCAGGATCGACGAAGGCAATGGAGGTCTGCATGCCGCCATGGCCAAAAGCGCTCAGTGAGGCGTGGTCGCCGAAACCATAGGAAGTCACTCGTTGCCCCGGATGACGGGTGCACAGCAATATCCCCAAACCCCAATCGATGAACTGCATGAATGTCTCATCGTACATCCCGGCGCGATGGCGTCGCGTGAGGAGTTCTACGGTGTCCGGATTCAAAATCTGACGATCAGGTCCTCGGCCTCCGTCCAGCAACATCCCCATGAAACGGCCCAGATCTCGCACCGGACCTCTTCCGTTGCTCCCGGGGCGACAAATAGTGGAGTCGGCCTCCTCGTTCCAGTGCGGTTCAAGATGTGTTGAGCCAGGTCTCATGGAAAAGAATCCACCCCGCTGTTCGTCCAAGGATCGGTAGATTTCCGAAGGCATGCCCACCCAGGAATCCATCATCCCGAGCGGTAGGAAGATCTCCTCACGGACATACTGCGAGTAGGGTCGTCCGTCGATGCGACGCACGATCTCGCCCAATAGATACCAGCTCGCGGTGTGATGATACCCCGCTTTCTGACCCGGGATCCAACCTTCCTCGCGGGGTGTCGAGCAGGTGAAGGCGATGACCTCCTCCCAGGACCATCCGGGCTGGATCTCATTGGATCCCCTGAATCCGCCCGTGTGGGTCATGACGTGGAAAAGGGTGATGTCTTCCTTTCCGTGCTGTGCGAACTCGGGAATGAAATCGGCGATGCGATCGTCGAGGGCCAGCTTTCCCTGCTCGAGCAACTGTCCGATGGCAGCTGCCGCGATCGGCTTGCTGCAGGAGAACCAGAACTGACTGGTGTCGGTTCGCATGGGAACTCCGGGCCGTGCTTGCCCGATGGCTAGGTCTGCCACCGTGTCGCCGCGCAGCGACACGTAGAGCTGTGCTCCAAGATGAAGTCCCTCCTTCACTCCTTCTTCCAACAACTCGACCGTGCGTTGCAGCGGGTGGGGAGGGAGGTTTGAGGAAGAGGCGTGTGGCTCCATCACGAGCTTTTATACGCTGCCGAGCGCCGATTTGAGCGCCTCGGCGCCTCGGCGGTTTTCATTGTCAGTGCCCACGGAAATTCGAATCCACTCGGGCAGATCATATCCTGCCATGGGACGGGTGATCACTCCGAGCCGCTGCATGGCATCCACTACGCGCAGGCCGTGTCCGACACGCAGTAGGATGAAGTTCGCGGCCGAGGGGACATACTCCACTCCGAGGCTCCGCAATTCCTGTTCGAAGAAGCGCAACCCCGCGAGATTGGACTCCCGCGTCCGTTGCACATGCGCGACATCGTCGAGAGCGGCCAGCGCACCGGCCTGCACCAGGGCGTTGATGTTGAAGGGCTGGCGCACTTTCTCCAAAGCCTGGATCAGTTCCGGATTCGCGATGCCGTATCCCAGTCGAAGACCTGCCAGTCCGTAGATCTTGGAAAAAGTCCGCATCAGCAACAGATTCGGGGCAGATCCGCTTCGGATGCGGGGAAGCAGATCGCACGGGTTTTCCAGAAACTCGATATAGGCCTCGTCCATCACCAGGAGCACGTTCTTGGGCACCAAATCGATAAAACGGAAGATCTCCTCGGAAGAGATCAGCGTGCCGGTGGGATTGTTCGGGTTGGCCACAAAGACCACTCGAGTTTTCGGTGTGATTGCGCGAGCCATCGCGGTGAGGTCATGGCCGAAGTGCCGCGCGGGCACGGTGACAAGATCCGCCCCAAACATCTTGGTGATGATGGGGTAGATCGCGAAGCAATACTGGGACAC
>JAYTTC010000009.1:0-2928 GCA_043745255.1 Verrucomicrobiales bacterium | reverse complement strand
GAAAACGTCGGGGCCATTTACAAGGTAGGGATTTATGTTCTGAGCCTCCATTTGTTCATCCCCGTCAAACAGGCGCAAAATGCATTTATCCGGTCTGTTGCTAACACCAACGATGACAACCGTAACGCCCGCATTGTTTTGAGCGAGATTCCTCCATTTGAAGGGTCGATGTGCAAATACGATTCGATGACTATCGACGAGTATGTGTTTCCACAGCAAAGAGACATGGAGTCCCTCGCAGAGAGAACTCGTCGTCACAAAGGCGAATGCACAAGGCTCGATCTGTTGATAGGTCTTCGCGCGAAAGACCCACGCAGACACGTAGTCGAGCGAGCGCCACTTCTCTTCATAAGGGGCCGCAATCTGTTTTAGATGTTCTTTGTGGGACTTTTCTTGCCTTCTACTTCCGAGATATGGCGGATTTCCGCAGATATACGTTTCGCCGCCCTCGTTCTTAAAATCGATCTCGGCTTGGTCGAGCGGGGTCTCGAAAAGGTCGTCGGATTTGAGCTTCACAGCTTTGCCGGTGGGCGGGCAGATGCTCAGCCAGTCGAGGCGGAGGGCGTTGCCGCAGGTGATCCAGTTGGTGGCCTCGAGAGGAAGAAACTCAAGGAGGGCAAGTTTCTGTCCACGATAGAGCACGTCGCATTGATACTCGGCGATGATGAGGGCGAGGCGGGCGATCTCCGCGGAAAAGTTGCGCAGCTCGATGCCGCGAAAGTTGGTGGGCGGGATGTCGCTGGGCCGTCCGGCATCGCCCAGGCGCTCGTTGATGACGGCCTCGATGGCGCGCAGCTCCTTGTAGGCGATGACCAGAAAATTGCCCGAGCCGCAGGCGGGGTCGAAGACGCGGATGCGGGCGAGACGGGAGCGGAGGTTTTGCAGCTTGCGGGGGTTGTCGCCGGCTTCGGCGAGGCGGGCCCGCAGCTCATCGAGCAAGAGCGGATTGAGCACCTTCAGGATGTTGGGCACGCTGGTGTAGTGCATGCCGAGGGCGCCGCGCTCGGCGTCGTCGGCCACGGCCTGGATCATCGAGCCGAAGATGTCGGGATTGATCTTGGTCCAATCGAGATTGCCGACGTGGAGCAGGTAGGAACGGGCGATCTTGCTGAAGCGAGGCGTGTCTATGCTGTCGGAGAACAGCCCGCCGTTCACATAGGGGAAACCGTTGGCCCAGGTTTTGATTCCGGCGGCCTCGCGCTCCGCGA
The DNA here is from genome assembly GCA_043745255.1 of Verrucomicrobiales bacterium. Classification (GTDB taxonomy): domain Bacteria; phylum Verrucomicrobiota; class Verrucomicrobiia; order Limisphaerales; family UBA11320; genus UBA11320. Next base: position 1,720 of record JAYTTC010000009.1, on the reverse strand, counting down.
GCTTGGTGTTCATGGCGCGGAACAGCTCGGACAGTACCAGGTGCGTGTCCGACGAATCGCGCGCGCTCATCTGCTCGATGGTGGCAGTGAAGAGGCGTTGGCCGTGAAAAATCCCGGTGTCCTCGGCGAAGAAGCAGAAGATCAGCCGGGCCATGAAGTGGTTGAGGTCCACGCGCCGGGCATCGGTTGACCAGTCCGGATTGTCCTTGAGCAGCTCGATATAGAGGCGGTTCAGGCGGCCGGTGGCCTTGATGTCGAAGGCGTTTTCGCTGATCTGCTTGACCGTCGTGATGCCGGCCAGCGGCAGGAAGAAGCCGAAGTGATTGTGGAAATCGGGATAGGCGCAGGCGACCGTGCCGCCATCGGCCAGATTCTCCGCCTCGAAGCTCTTGCCATCCGTCGCGAGGACGAACTTGGCCTTTTGCCGGGTCGTCGCGGGACTCTGCCGCAGCGCGGTCAGCGTCGCCGCCACTTCCCCTTCGGCGCAGACCTTGAGATGGATGTTGTTCCGCTGGAGGACGCCGTCCTGGAGATCGGACTGGTTCGAATCGCCGCTGCGCAGGCGTTTGAGCGTGGTCTCCTTGTTGCCGAAGGCTTCGAGAAAGGCATAAGGAAAGCTTGCCGCTTCGAATGGGACTTCGGCCAGGCGCGACACTGCTTCTTCGATTTCAACTGCGTTCATGCCGCCACCTCCTCCCTGGTCAGTGCGGCACGCGCGGGCGTGTAGACCAGAACAGCATCCAGTCCAGAAAAGGCAGTGTCAGTGAATGTGCCAACGAGAAGGACCATAACGCTGTCGCGGCCGATCTGACGTGGTTGGGACGAGCGTGGTGTCATTGGGGCAGATCGGGTGCGCCATTTCGTCGGTGCCGTGCTGAATATTTGCAATGCTAGCGGTTGCGCCAATAAGCGCGTGGGTGATCCGGTTGGGAACCGCTCGTGGCAAATTTTGAAGGAAGATTGCGTGGCCCGACCAAATGGTGTTGGGAAGTGATAAGTAAATTTCAGCTACCGTATCGGGCCTGATTTCCCAATTGATCGTAACCCCATCGGGCCAACCTGTGACCGAGCTCTCTTTTGAAATCCGGGCGCCCGGCCGAGTGATTAGGAAGAAAACTTCACTTGGCCTACGATCTGTTCGATCCAAGCGCTTACCGCGGAAGCGTTGATTACTTTGCCCAAGCCGAGGAAGGCCTTAGTCGCCCCTGGATCTGTAGTTTGGAATGTTTGTGAAATTACACCCAGGAAGAGGAGTCGATTGCCAATGGTTAAGCCTTCACGCGTGGAGTAAGCTCCTTGGTTCAGCAGGAAAACAGGGCTACCGCTAGACCCGGGGAACACGCCCGCATCAATTAGAAAAGTTGGAGTGCCTTCAAATTGGTTCCAAACAGGTGTCGCTGTGATGCCTCTACGGATAATAGGCAGAGCATTTTTGGTGTCACGGAGTCCGCTTGGGTAGCCGATGAACACAATATCTTCGAGGGCATTTAAGGATTCCTGGACCCCAACTTGAGGAACAATTTCAGGTCCAAGGGCACGGAAAAATGCTGGTCGCCCAGCCTTCTCCAATTCGTTCAGCACTGGCCCTAGTGCAATGGCAGCAATGTCCAATGTTGGGTTTTTCCAAGCGATATCGTCACTTCCGGGGAGCTGAATTCGGGCCCGCTGCGTGCTAGACGGCAGGTCCTTATCCTTCTCCTTCTGAATCATCTCGATTGCG
>JAYTTC010000008.1:0-2930 GCA_043745255.1 Verrucomicrobiales bacterium | reverse complement strand
CAAGCGATCCTGCGGATACGAACCCTGCTCGGCGTCTAGTGCAGCACTCGCTCGCTAATGATGGCCGTGACAACACCACCGCCCTGGTGATTCAAGCCTTTTAGCGGAGGGGGGCGATGCGCCATCGGCAAGCAGTAGAGCGGAGTCTGTGGGATCAAGGCTTGGAAGTTCGATAGAAGCGAGAACCCGGCGCGAGCGTGGCGGATCCGTCTAAAAAGAATGAGGATCCTGAAGGAATCGAAAGCTCCCAGAGTGTCGTCCAGTCCAGGAGATTGCTGGAGGTTTGAAGTGAGTAAATTCCCGGACTTCCAGCGTTGAGCACCAATCCATAGCCTGCGCGGGTCCACGAGGGTGCGCTCAGTTCCACCGCGCTTGCCAATGGAAGAGTGATCTCCCAAACCGAGTATTCACCGCCAATGCACAGCACGTAGATATGGTTGTCGATCACTTCGGAGTCCACAGGGTTTTTGAAGCCGGTCGCGAGTTTGTAAACCCGGGCCTCGTAGTTATTTCCCACCCGAGTCAGCTGGAGATGCAGCAGATCATTGCTGGCATCGAAGAACGGCCCGACGGCAGAATCACCCGACTCGTCACCCGCCATGTAACTCAGGACGAAAGCATCGCCGGTGAAAGGAGCAGCCATCACCCGTCGGTCGTCAAAAACAATTCCAAGCGGTGAGCGATGAGCGGTGAAGGTTGAGAGCGGTGCGCGTAGGTCGCTCGCATCTTTTACTTGTCCATCGAGGGGATCACGAAACTTGTCTGCATCCGGCCCCCGATTTAGCACCGGCTCGGTCATCGAGATCGGGGCCTTTGGAAAAGTGGGATCATTGTGATACTGACCTGTCTTCACGGCTCCAAACCGAGGATCAAGGAGTTTGTCCTGGAGTGGATCATAGTCCGCGAACTGCTGCGGATTGTCCTCACCTCCCATGCGCCAAGGAAACCCATAGTGTTTCCCCTCGCGAAGCCAGTTGAGCTCGTCGGACATATTCCGATCTGGCCCGTTGTCGGCACCGAATAGATCCCCCGAGGGAGAAAAGCGAAGATCGTAGTTGTTGCGAAGCCCTTCACAAAACACGCGTCCTGAAAGCTTGAGAGCGGCGAGATCGCGTGGGAGAAAGAGGTTTGTCGAATTCGCTGGAATGCGGAGAATCAGAGCGGTAAGGGGATCTTCCCTGAGATTAGGGAAAGTCCCGCCAGCGGATGCGATCTCACCGTGGTCCGTGCGCGAGCCGCTGTTGAGGTACAGGCTCTGATCGTCTGGGCTGACTTCGACGCCATTGAACAGATGGTCAAATCCTGCTCGGCCGCGAGCGTAGTTTTCGGTAAACGCCACTGTGGACCACAGTCGCGTTCCGCTTGCTGCGTCGAAGGATCCTCGAAGGATTTTTGCGAAGGTGAAGGCGTTGCTTTCTGTGGAGACATGGTTACCTACCACATAGAAAGTCCCGCTGTGATCGATTGCGAACCCCATGGTGTTGGTTTCTCCGTGGTCTCGGGAATCCGCCACCAGCGTGCTGGTAGATTGGTTGTCACCAGGAAGCAGGTTCAGGCGATAAATGCTGCCGCCTAGTGTGAGATAAAAGAGCGTGTTGTTCCGGGGATCTTTGGCGATGCGGCAGGGATGTTTTGGGTCTGCGACCGTTGTGAGTAACCTCACCTGAACTCTCGAATCTCCCACCGCCGGGGTTCTTTCTCTTGAAAAGACTTCCTCGGTAAAGCCAAGGAGAGAAAGGAGCGTGATGGAACAAGCGAGGAAGTGACGAAGACGGTTCATGGTTACAAATCGGTGCCAGGGTCAGTGAATCAAGTGTGGCCCAATGCTACTGGGCCAGGACGACTCTGTACAGTTGCATGGACGCCCGCCGGGTAGAGAGCAGAAGTGGGTGGACGGCTCCATCGCCAACGATTGGCGCGCCGAAGCTCTGCCATGATCCCGCTGCGCTCAACGTTTGGAGCTGATACTTTTCTCCCAATTTGGTGTCAAATTCTATCTCTACGGCGGTGTATTGCCGGAAATTTGCTCCGGGAGAACTGTTCCCATTGAGCGGATCCGTTCCCGCAATGATTTCTTCACCATCGCTGAAAGTGTCCTCGTCCGTGTCGGATTTATTCGGATCGGTATGAAAAACAAAGATCTCTCTGCCGTCGGCTATTCCGTCCCCGTCGGTGTCAACGGCGTTCGGGTTTGTGTGCCAGCTCTTGAGCTCGTCGGAATCAGAAAGACCATCTCCATCCGTGTCTACGGATGATGGGTCGGTGTGGAAAATCAGCACCTCATCGCCATCGGTCAAACCATCTCCGTCTGTGTCCGGATTGTTCGCGTCGGTTTTCGAGGGAGAGGATCGTGCGAGCAAATAAGAGAATCGGACACTCGCGTTGTCTCCCAGCGCATCCTTCCAACCGTTGACAGTGACGTCATAGAGGAGAGCGTTTGCACCGAGCGCGTTATTGGGATACCCGACGGCCCAAGGCGCGTAGGTGAGCAGAGCTCCAGACGACCACCGCCAGGTGCCTTCAGTTTGGATGTCCGAGGCGCCCAACCAGAAATTGGTGGTGAACGTTCCACCACTCGACTGTTCCGCGGCCACATGCCATTCCTCCACGGACGTGATTTCGGCGAGAGATCCATGGCGAGCCTTTGCATCGGCCTGCGCCTCCACCCATGTGAAACTGCCGTAGACGATTTGGTAAGGAGAGACCAAAGGCGCTTCGAGACCGTCAGCGAGTCCGTCATGATCGGTGTCGGGGTCGTTCGGATCTGTCCAGGCACCTCGTTCGAGAATATAGCCGTTACGTGCCAGAACGCCGCCCGTGATCGGCACATCGTTCCAGTAGGCGTTGTCGCCATCCCGGGTCGCAGTCTCGTTTCCCCAGATCATCAGATAATTCTCGGGCGCTCCGTGGCCGTTACCGAGAGAATCGTT
>JAYTTC010000007.1:0-2930 GCA_043745255.1 Verrucomicrobiales bacterium | reverse complement strand
CCTGCACAAAAATCCGGTGAGGCGCACCGCGAGAGACCCCATAGACGAGGCACAGCAGAACGGAGCTATCTTTGAGGCCAATTGTTTTTTTGCGCTCTTTGCGATCTCTCGCGGCTACACCCCGGGGCCGGGCATCTCTTTATGCATACGAACCATGGGCAAGCCCAATCCTCCGGCCCAATCCTCCGGTCATCGGAATCTCGAATCGTTCCACGGCCCGGCGCAGGGGCCACAGAGGCTTCGATTCATCGTGTCCCTTGGGCAAATCAATCCGGTCTGGGAGGGCAATTCCACGCCAAGAGCACCGCAATTTTTCAAAAAAAAGGCACTCTGAATTTCTTCAGAGTGCCGTTTCGATTGAAAGGACAGGTTACTTCTTACCGAGGATGGCGTCCTTGGCAGCTTTGGCCACGCGGAACTTCACTACCTTCTTTGCCGCGATTTTGATGACTGCGCCAGTCGCGGGATTACGTCCCATGCGGGCCTTGCGGTTGACGAGCACGAGTTTGCCCAAGCCGGGCAAGGTGAAGCTGTTCTTCGCGTTCTTATACGCCAAGTCCACGATGGAGGCCATGATCTCAGTGGCCTGCTTCTTGGTGATTTCGTGCTTCTCGGCAATGGACGCCGCGATCTGTGATTTCGAGAGTGTTTTAGCCATAGTTTTGATTGCTGTGGAAGTGAGTTAAGCGTTTCGCATCTCCGGTGAAAAGGGAAAAGGCCATCTATATGGAGCTTTCTCACTCCTCACTTCAGTGGGCCGACGCGACACAAGGGTCACCGACTGGTGCCAGCAGACGATCACATTGGGTTCGCCTCCGAACGACAGGCAACTAGCGGCCCGCAGATGCATGAAACCCGAACAGCCGCGCTGGTAGCATCAGGACTGCTCGTAGAAGCGCGAGCGCGGCGTGCATACAAATGCCGACGATGCGGAACGGGATAGCAATCACCCAGACGATGGGAGCCAGCACCAAAGCCAGCAGAGCGACGGGCCAGCAGAGCACGAAGAGAATGCACCACACCACAATCAAAAGCATGAACCGCATACTCAGCAGGACACAGCTCCGACTGAATTGTTGCACACTACAGCTACTAACTCCGGAGAACGAACGACCCCCCCCACTCGCAAGCCTCTAACACGGGGTCCTCCGCCGCAACGCCGCAACTGGGACAAAGAGTCATTTGAGGGGCACGCTCGCACGCGTCGTGAAGAATAAATCCCTCCTGCGGCCCGACAACGGCTATAGAAACAGGGTGTTTTCAGGGTTTGTGGATCAACGCTTTCCAATGTGTTTCTCAGGAGGCCTTTGGAGCGGGTGTCAATTCATTCGCTTTCTGTTCTCGCAGGTGCCGCATCAAAAAGAACCAGTAAATAGGAGCGAACTGCTTGCTCGGGTCTTGGCGCGTGCGGCCATCGCCCTCCAGCAAGACCTTCTTGGCGAGGCCGGCGTTGAAGACCTCGTCCACGTATTTCTTGTAAATCCACGGCGCACCGAACCAGTTCACCGGCGTCTGGAGAACGACCGAGTCAGCCAACAGGTGCTTTTGCACCTCTTCGTCCGGGGTATAGCCACGCTCGACAAATGTCTCGACGACCAGATGGCCACGCTCCACGAAAAACGCCTTCGCGGCATCCATGAAGGTGAGGTTCAGCTTGCCCTCGGACCATCCGGGATAGGTGAGGTGCGTGTTGATGATAAGTATTTTTATTTAAGCATCCGCGAGCGGTCTAGCGACCCCCAGTGAGCCACAGCCCGACGGACGACGACCGTCTCGAGCTGGACGTGGGACTGACGAACTGAGCGTGCATAGAAAAGCCTGAAGGCTAAGGGCTGTTCGCTCGACTGGGCTGGTTAGGCGATCGGCGCCTACGACGCACCCAAGGATTTTAGAATCCTGCGGGCCAACGGCTCCTTGATCTCCGCATGTCGCGGAACCGCTTCGACGATTCCCGTCCTGGGATTGACCCAAAGCGAGTGAGAACCTCCCTCCCGCTTCAAATAGCAGCCAATATGCCGAAGCTTCCTCTCCAACTCTCGTCGCTTCATCAGAGAGCAACGACCGTCTGGATCGCGTCGTCAGGAAGTCCCCGGGTCATATCTTCGATTCGGTCCACAAAAAGGAGACGAATCGCCGCTCGAAGGCTATCCTTCGCTTCGTCGACAGTCTCGCCCTGCCCGTTGGCACCAGGTACCTCTGGACAAATCGCCCAATACCCCCCCTCCGGAGCCTCCTCAATAATAGCAATAAACTCGCCCTTCATTTCGCAAACGTAATCCATCCACCCAGAGCGGTCAACGAATGCGCCAACCACCCATTCGCCTAGACCCAAGCTTTAGGGCGTTTCACGCCCTCAGCGACCCGGCGCACGGGACGCAACGATTGCAAACCCCGACGCCATGCCGAGTTCGCTGCAGTGCATGGTTGAACGAAGCCGCTTTGCGGAGGCCTTCGGCTGGGAGGATGTCAGAGGATGGATTCTGAGTCGTGAGTTTCATTCAGTTCCCCACGCTCCGTAATCTTGCCGAGCGCACCGTCCACTCCTACACCCGCTTCATCATCCAGCTGGCCAAGTTCCACCACAAGTCCCCCGACTTACTCACCCCAGAAGAGGTCCACTCCTGGTTCTTCCATCTCATCTCTGAGCTCAACTACTCCGCTCCCTCGGTCAACATCGCCATCAACGCCGTTCACTCTTTCTACGGCAAGTTCCTCTCTCGGGACACTCATCGCGTCGCGATCACCCACTCTCGCCTGCTGGCGATCGACTCCTCTCACGTCACCTTCCGTTACAAGGATTACAAACAGAACGGTCAGACCCGGGAGCTCACGCTCCCTGGCGTTGAGTTCCTTCTCCCACTCCGCACTTTCCTTCGGAGGCAACCAGACACGCTACTTTCTATATAGCCTTCCTCCTTCACCGCCGCTCC
>JAYTTC010000006.1:0-2933 GCA_043745255.1 Verrucomicrobiales bacterium | reverse complement strand
GAAACTGGCGAGCCGCCTGGAGAACCCTAGGCTCGGTGCCCTCCGGGAAAACCACCCGCTTGGGGTGGCGTTGCAACTTGTCGTAGATGTTTCCAATGAACCGCATGTGCGGTTGTGTAGCGCAGCAGCCAGGGAACTGCAACCGTCATTCGAGCCCATTCGAACCTGCTGCATGGCTTGCGTCACCCGCCTAGCCGCCCGTCGGACTTATCCCCAGCGGACTTAAGTCCCGCTGTGGAGGTCGACTGTGCTGAGCTATCCCTTAGGAATCGCCGCGACAGGCTGCTAGCGCCGGAACATTGCGTTGGAGGCATCCCCACGCGACAGAAGATACGCCACCAGATCCAGAATCTCGTCCTGCTTCAGCACGTTCAATAAACCCTCGGGCATGAGGGATACCTTTGAGGGCTGAATGGACGTGATTTTCTTGCGGTCGATGGAGACCAGATCATCTGGGTTGAACATGTTGGGACTGACCATCACCTCGTCTCCGCTGAGATTCACGATGCGTCCGATCACTTGATCGCCATTGTTCAGGCTCACGACCACCGGGGCGTACTGATCGCTGACTTCCTTGCTGGGGAGAACGATCGATTCGACCAAGTCGCGTGGGCTGAATCGGCCCACAGCGGCGCTAAGGTCGGGTCCATAAGAGCCGCCTTCATTGTTGAATCGGTGGCAGGCGGCGCACGCTGCGGCACCGAACAGCTCACGTCCGTGTTGGAAATTGCGGCTTTTCAGACCGCGCTCCAAGACCGGGGCCAGCTCATCGACCGTCCATTCATGGGAAGAGGTTCTCCCGGCGAGCAGGGAACTGCTAAGCGCTTCGAGGGGCGATTTCTTTTCGGACTTCGCTTCCAAGATTTCCTTGAGACTGACGCGGGTAGCCTCGTCGAGGTTTTTTACCGCCTCGGCTTTGATGTTGTTTACAAACCCGGCGAAGCTGTGACCGCCGTGATAATTTTCCGCTTTCACGTACCAGCGGAAGTAGTCCTTCCGCAGCTCCGGCGTCCACCCCGTCTTGAGCACGCGCAGGGAGTAAACCAAGTCCAACTGTTCCTCCTGAGTGGGAGCTTTCGCCAGGAGAGCAAGTGTCTTGGTCGCTGCGCTCGGGGTCTCAAGATAGATCAACACCTTGCTCAGTTCTGCGTTCAGCGAACGGGTTCCGGCCGGATAAACCGGGTCGAGTTTGGCGATGACACGAGACGCATCGGCCGGGGCTGGGGAGCCCATGCGGATGAAGGCCAAAGAGTATACGCGAAGCAGTTCGAGTCGTTGCGACTCGGCGAGCCGCTTCCAGGAGAGTTGATCCAGGGAATCCAGCAGGCGGGATTGCACGGACTTGTCTCCCATGCGCGCTAATGCCAGCAGGGCCGTGAGGGACGCTTGAGGATTTTTTTCCTTGAGCGCTCGTTCGGTCCAGGTCTTGGGATCCTGATGCTCAATCGCCACCCGGGCCGCCCAACGAATAAAGCGATCGCTGTCGCTGAGATGCGGCCAGGCCACTTTCACCGCATAAGGATTTTGATGGCCGTGAAACGTCTCGAGCATTCGGCGCGTTTCCCGCTTCGCCTTGCCGTTGTCCACATGGGTCGACTTGGCGGTGGACATTGAGCCGGTGTAGGTGACGCGATACAGTCCCGACTGAGTTCGTCGTCCGCCGATGGTGAAGTAGAGCGCCCCATCCTTGGGATTGGCGACTACATCGGTGAGGGGCAGGGGAGCGCCGGTGACAAACTCCTCGAGTTCTCCACGATAGCTTGAGCCTTCAGGAACTATATGGGACGCGTACAGTTTTCCGTAGCTCCAATCGCAGATGAAAAGCGCGTCCTGATAGCGCTGCGGAAAGGCGGTGCCGTACCCAAAGGTCACTCCGGTGGGAGAGCCGGGACCCACATTGAACACTGACGGAAGGCTGTCAGGATAATAGGCCGGCCATTTCCCGGTGCCGCTGCGCCATCCGAATTCACTGCCGCTGACCGCGTGGCAGACTCGCGTGGGACGGTACCAGGGCGTGTTCATATCCCACTCCATATCCGCGTCGTAAACGAATAGCTCGCCTTCCTTGTTGTAGGCAGCATCAAACTCGTTGCGATAGCCCATCGACAACAGCTCCCAGCTCTTACCTTCGGGATCGGTTCGCGCAATCCATCCGCCAGGAGCAAGGATTCCCACGGCATGACCGCCGGCATCCCACATGCGAGGGATCAAATGGTCTTCGCCCCAGGCGCGCGGGACGCGCGAATCGTCGAACTGCGTGGGCTTGGTATGATTGCCGCAAACAACGACCAACGATTTCCCGTCCGGATGGAGCATCACCGCATGCGGTCCGTGCTCGCTGCTTCCGTCAATCTTCCGGAGCTGCTTCACCTCGTCGAGTTGGTCGTCCCCATTGGTGTCACGAACGCGATACAATCCGCTCTCGAATTTCCCGCCGCGATTCACCACCACATAGAGACTATCGAATGCCCAAAGAAGTCCCTGAGCCTCGCCGAGGGCGACGGGAATCGGCTCAATTTTGGTCTGGGTCGCGTCTCCGCCCAGAGCGGGCGGCGTCACGCGATACAGACCTCCATACTGGTCGGATACGATGAGGCGTCCTTTGGGATCCACGCACATGTTCACCCAGGAGCCCTGATCCTCCTTCGGGACGGTGTAGAGGAGCTCGACTCTAAAATCCTTCGCCACCTTGAGCTGCTGGACGGGAGTTGCCTGAGCCGCGAGAGACGGCGCGGCGTGGGCCGCTGACGAGCCAAGGAGCCAAGCGGCGAAGAGGCCCACCGGGAATCGAAGGCGCGTATGGGTACGGGTTTTAGGCATAAAATGTGTCTAGATAGAGCCTGTCCCAGAAGTAGTGATTTTTCAAAAGTGAAAATTTGCGATCGAGCCCGCAGAGCCCGCAGCATGAGTTCAGCTTACGGCTGACTCGCGGA
>JAYTTC010000005.1:0-10928 GCA_043745255.1 Verrucomicrobiales bacterium | reverse complement strand
CAGGTCGCAAACTGCTATATGGGCCGGGCTGGCTTGATCAACTCGGGTGGGGCTTCCGGTGCGAACGATTTCGCGGAAGCTGTCGTGACCGCAGTGATCAATAAGCGCGCGGGTGGCATGGGACTGATTTCCGGTCGAAAGGCTTTCCAGCGTCCGATGAAAGAAGGAGCAAAGCTGCTCAACCTGATTCAAGACGTCTATCTCGACAGCGCGATCAGCGTGGCCTGACGGTTCATATGGGGAGCACAACTGGGACAGCCGATCAGGGTGACTGCAGCCAGCGAAGCAGATCGGCCATGTCCTGGGGCTTCAGGGCGGATTCGAACCCGGTGGGCATGAGCGATAGCTTCATCGGTGCCATGTTGGCGATGTCGCTGCGCAACACGGGATGCTCCACGCCGCCGGCGATTCGGACCACGAGGTTGTTCGCGGTCTCGGCGGAAACAATGCCGTCGACGGTTTCGCCCGACTTGAGAGTGATGCTCCAGGCGCGATAGCGGGCCTCGACAGCCTGACTGGGATCGAGGATGGCAGCGAGCAACCAATCCGCCGGTTTGGTGCCGACCATCCCGAGGTCGGGTCCGACCTCGTTGCCTTCGCCGCGCAGCCGATGACAGGCAACGCACAAGATCTGAAATTGCGCGCGCCCGCGTGCAGGATCCCCTGTTAATTTTTCGACGCCTGCATAGTCTGCGATCACTTTTGCTCGATCGTCCGCCGAGGGCTTGAGCGTGACGGTTCTCGCTGGTTTCGGGATCGGGGCCTTGGAATCAAGTTGAGTGAAGAGCGCGCTGTCGGGCGGAAGAGAGGACATCACCGCGATGCGCAGAAGGGGGTCCGCGTCGTCGCGTGTCGCCAGGCTGCGGAGCAGGGGCTCAATCCTTCCCGCTGGCCACGCTCCAAGTGAAAACGCCGCCTGCAAGCGAACCGCGTCGTCACTATCCGAGGCGAGCGCTGCGACCGCGGAAAATATGAGGTCTGTCTTTGCGATCTGCGTTTCGCTCTGTCGGAGTGCCTCGCAGCGAACTCCGGGATGCGGATCAGCGAGCGCGACGCGAAGGGTCTCCGGAGTGAGCGTCCCGAGTTGTCCCAGCGTGGCAATCGCCTGCACCCTTACCTGGGGCGCATGCGTTACCTCGAGCAGTTGTTGGAGAGCGTCAGTTACCGATGGGTCCGCTCGTTCCACCAAGAGCCGTTGCACCCGATCCCGTTGCCAGCCGTTCGGACTGTTCATCGCGTTGACAAGCTCGATCGGCGTCAGCTTGGAAAGATTCGGGATGGGTCGGCGAGGTTTGCCTTCCGGTGTGATGCGATAGATCCGCCCTTTGTCCGATCCCGCACGGAGGTCGAGTCGATCCTGCATCTCGGGCGAGATCCATTCCGGGTGCTCGAGGACGAATCGATACATGTCCGCGACATAAAGCGCGCCGTCGGGGCCGGTCTTCAGTGTGACCGGACGGAACCAGTTGTCGGTACTCGCGAGAAACTCGCTGTGTTCCTCGCCCTCGGCTCGACGACTCGTGAATCCTGACCCCGTTCGTGTCAGCACCTCACGGTGAATCGCGTTATGTACGGGCTCGCTGGCGAAGACGCTGGTGGCGAATTCCGGTCCGAAGAGATCGTCGCGGTAAGGACAAGGACTGCAGCCGCTGGTGACATGATTCAATGATTGCGGTTGGTTCGGACGCACCAGTGGGGCGCTGATGGGAAACACTCGAGTGGAATCGTCATAGTTGGCGAGCACATGACGGGTATCCTTGACCGCGAGCCGAGGGTTCCGTTGCAAATAACATTCCGGAAGCGTCACATGCCAGAGCCAGGTAGGATTATTGTTTCCGAACCAGTTCCCCCAATCGTCGCGTCGCCTTCCGAACTGAGTCGCGGTCGACACGGTTTCGATTTCGCCGGTCTCAGGCCGGAAACGGATGTCGCGTCCGCTGATGGAGACGACTTTGCCGGTCGCGATGGACTTCACTTCGCCACCGCTGTCGCCATTGGCGGCATAGATCCAACCGTCGAGTCCCCACTCAAAGCCGTTGAAGCGATGCTGCTGGTTCCCGGGGCTGAAACCGGTGAACAACACCTTCTGCATGTCGGCTCGACCGTCCCCGTCCGTGTCTTCGGCGTAGATCAAATCAGGTGCAGCTGCGATGAGAGCGCCTCGCTTCCACGGCATCACGCTGCTCGGAAACGGCAGGCCCTCGAGGAATACAGTGGCTTTCCGGTAGCGGCCGTCGGCGTCGATTGCTTCAAGGATTTTTACCACACCCCCCGGTTTGCCCTTGCCATCCATTCCCAAGGGATAGTCGCGCATCTCGACCACCCACAGGCGGCCATCCGCCCCCCAATCGAACGCGATAGGATCTACCACCACCGGCTCTGCAGCCACGAGACTCACGTGGAAACCGGGTCGCACCTTCAGGCATGCCAATGATTCTTCGGGAGATTTCGGCGCCGACATTTCGAATGCGATCAACTCCTTGAGTTTCAATCGTTCTACCTCGGCGGGCCTTGAACCCGTTGCAGGTCGAGTGACGATCAGTTCGCCGTTCACGCTGCGAACTTCGGTGCCCACGAGCGAAGGGGGTTCGTTCTTCGCCCCGGATCGTTCACCCGCCCGTACAAATTGCGACCACCCGCGCGTCCAGCCCAGATAAGGCTTCACATCTTTGTTCCAGAGATGGATCGAGTAGCGTTGTGGGTTGGAGAAAAGGATGTCGTCGAAACCGTCACCATTCAGGTCCACGAAGCGTAGGCCAAGGTCGTCGCCGGAAGCATTCACCCTCTGCACGCCATCTGGGAGCGCGTAGTTTTCCTTCACCCAGACCTTGCTCTCTGGATTCCAGTGCTGGATTTCATTGAGGCCAGGACCGCTCAGTAACTTTTCCTCGACACCGTCGTGGTCGAAGTCATGGAGGAATGTGCCGAGAGGTGGGGCAGTTTCGCGCGTTTGACCGCTCACGATCAGCGCGGCGCAATGGGCAAGGGCCAGCCCGATGCCGAGGCAAAGTCCGGCACGTCCGCGAGGGTTGTAGAGTTTATATCGCATGTGTTTCCCTGCTCATACGCCCAACGTTGGTTTGTCTCGACAGGTCTGGGGTCAGAGAATGAACTCATCGCGCCAGGGGGTGAAGGTCTATTTGGAACTCGTCCAAGAATTAAAGTGGCAGTCCCGCTCAGAATGGAAACATGAATAAGCATACAAAAATTCAAATGGCTCAGTTCGAAACAGCGGGTACGCGGCGGATAGGCCGGAGGCGTTTCCTGAAGCACGCTGGCGTTGCAACCCTGGCATTGAGTTTGCCCGGACTGGGTCGCACCGCCTCCCTCCGATGGTAAGGTCATCCAACCCACTCCCATTCCGCCAGGCGTGGACTATGATCTTTGGTGCGGCCCAGCTGAGCCGCATCCCTTGAGACGCAAACAACTGCACTACGACTGGCATTGGAGCTGGGACGCAGGGTCCGGCGAAATGGGCAATAACGGTGTTCACTACATTGATATGTGTCGCTGGGTGATGAAACTGAATGCACCAGCACCTCGTGTGATGAGCGTCGGGGGGCGGTTCGGATTCGACGATTTTGGCCCTCTTCCGTGGGGAGTTATGGACACCGGCCACGCTGCGCTACTGAGCCCCTGAGTGAATCGATCTCAGTTGAGAGAGACCCCACAGCCGCCGTCGAGGGTGGCGGTGGCCTTTCCGTGAGGGCTTACCACGGTTTCGCAGCGATCGATTTTCACCGCCTTGAGCCGAAGGAGCGAAGCAGTTTCATTGCGCGTTGAATGAATCCTCGGCGCAACCAGTCCTTACTGTCGCAATGCTTCATAAGAACCTCGTCAGATCACTCGCGTTCGCTCTGCTCGCCCTCCTGCCCTTGGGCTCCATCGCCGCAGACAAACTTTATTCCGGGAAGCCGATCCGAGCGTTGATCATCACCGGAGGATGTTGTCACAACTACGCTTTTCAGGCGCAGTCGCTGATCGACGGGATCGGGAAGAGGGCCAATTCAGAATGGACGGTGGTGAATGAGGGCGGAGGCGGCACACGGGGCGAGATCGACTTGTATAAAAACGCGGACTGGGCTAAGCCGTACGACATCATCATTCACAATGAATGCTTTGCTGACACGGACAGCGCGGAGTATATCCGCCGGATCACCGCCGCTCACAAGGCGGGCAAGCCGGCGATGGTTATTCACTGCGCCATGCACACCTACCGGGCTGCCGGGTTCGACGACTGGCGTGAGTTCCTCGGCGTCACAAGCCGAAGACACGATCATCAGAGCCGCTATCCGGTGAACGTTGTGGCAAAGAACCATCCGGTGATGAAGGGGTTTCCCTCAAGCTGGGTGACTCCCATGGACGAGCTCTACATTATTGAGAAGCTTTGGCCGGGAGCGAAGGCCTTAGCCGCGTCGGTGAGCGAGAAGACCGGCGAGCCACAACCGGTGGCGTGGGTGAACAACTATCACGGCACTCGGGTTTTTGGTACCACCTTTGGACACTCGGATGACACCTTCCGAGATCCGGTCTTCCTCGAGCTCCTCGCGCGAGGCTTCGTCTGGGCCGCTCGAAAGTAGTCCCTGTCAGGGGTGTGATTCACCCGAGTGGGTAGCGGCATCTCGTGAGAGCGCCGCCAACTTCAGCAGCCGCGACGACCGCACTGATTCAGATTCCGGAACCCGTTCCTTCCCCCATCCGCGGTAAAAGCTTCTCCCCGGATCGGAGAAGGGCAGGGGGCCGGGCCTGGCCGCGAAAAGGCGCAAGAGACGGGGCCTCCTAATTCGTTTTGGCGCTGAAATGTTCCAGCGCGCTGGCGATGCCGTGTCCCCAAGGTTGGTCGCTTTGATATCCGCCGACTTTCTCGATTAACGCCTTCACTGCCGGGATGGCGTTCTGCGGGGCTGCCACCATTCCTGCATACACCCCATCGAGCATGGGGATGTCGTTCAAATGATCGCCCGCCGCGAAGATGGCCTCCCGCGCAATGCCGAGTCGTCGCGCAACCTCCCCAACCACCGTTCCCTTGTTGTAGCTGGAGTGGCTGAAGCGAGCATAGATGTCATTGCGCACCACGGTGAGATTCGCAACTCCCGAGCAGTAATCTTCGAGATATACCATGATCTGATCGGCCTCCGCGTTGCTCGAGGCTATCATGCAGAGCGGTGAGAATGGGTCTTCGTAAATCGTGGCCTGGAAGCGCGCTTCAATCCAGTCGGTGAGACGGCGCACATCGGGTCGCATGTGAGCGAATAGCGCCGTATGCGCGGTGTTGCAAGAGCTGTTCCATTCCGCGAGGGGATGGTATTCGTGGCCCTCCCGTACATAGATCTCGCGCTCCACTAGGCCGAGATAGTCGGGCCAGATAGAGAGCCGAGCTCGGGCGAGGGTCTCGAGCAAACTGGAAAGGTCGCGTCCGGTGTTGATGATCCACTTGGCACCTTGTTTTTGCAGGGCGGCAAGGTTGCGCTCCAAACGCACCGGAACGGGAGGGTTCTCGAACTCGGCGTGGAGCGTGCCGTCGAAGTCGGTGGAGATGAGTTGAATTGGTAATGCCATTACTTGCGCGGTCAAAACAATCCTGTCATACCCGGCGTTGTCAAAAGCATTCTTGTGAGTAATCAGGACCAATACGACGAGGCGATGTTCCTCTACAGCACCGGCGACTACGACCAAGCCATTGCTATCTTCGATGGAATCCTTGCCGAGGATGCCTCGAATTTTGACGTCCGATGCGCTCTCTCGATGTGTTACTACCGTAAAGAGGATTTCCTCCGAGCCATCGCCGAGGGCAAGAAAGCGGAGGTCCTGCGCCCTAAGGAGCAGTTGGTGCATACGAACCTCTCCCTCTTTTACATGAAGGCGGGCGACAAGAAGACTGCTGAACACCACGGCTTGCAGGCGCGCATTTCAGGTTGGCGCGACAACATGGCTGCGCCGGGCACCACAACGGCGACCGATTCCAGCGACCCCGAACTTGCCATGTCCCAGCCCAAGCCTCCGCCTATCAAGCTTCCCTCGAAGCTCACTGACGCTCCTTGGAAGAAGAAACCCCCGATCACCTCCGGTGGGACTGGGAATACGAATCAGCATTAATTAACGAGTCCCTGGCTCCGTCTCTCCCTTTTTTCATGAAATCCTCCTACGAGTTGGCAATGGAACGGCTGAATAAATCCAGCCCAGTCGCGAAGCTGTCTGTCACCCAGAAAAAGGAACTCGCTGAGCTGGATTCCCTCTATGCCGCCAAAGTGGCTGAACGGGAAATTTTTCTGAAGGGAGAGCTCGAGCGGGCCCGCGAGAAGGTGGATGCTGAGGCCTTCGGCCAGATCAACGAGCAGCTGTCCCATCTACGCAAAAACCTCAACACAGAGCTGGAGGAGAAGAAGGATAAGATCCGCAACGCTCCGATGAAGAAGAAGTAAAGCGACCGACGTTCCTCATTCGCTCTCCCAATCCGGGCCTGAATCGTCCGATACGGACGACGCTACAGGAGTCGGCTGCAGTTCTGTAGTGTGGGCCGTATCGGCCCATCCCATCTCTTCGAATCCGTGAGACTCCATTCTCACGGATGCCGCAGCGTATGCGGGCGCACTCCATCTCGGAGGCTTGGCACCTTGGAATGCGCGGGAATATTGCAGTTGTGGCCAGATTTTCTGCGGGAAGTGTGCGAGCAAGGCTATGACCGCCAGCCTCCCGCCAAATGCGACCCGGAGTAGGGCTTGAACCTGCACTCTGGCCTTCATCAGGGTCGCTCGTAAATGGTCTTACCCGGACCTGAGTATCAACCCTCCATGCACCTAGATCTTTGGACGACTGCGGAGCGGGCTACATCGAGAGGCCGCCCAAGCTGGCGGGCCATTCCGTTAAAGTCGCGCGCAAGATCACCTAACTCATGGTTACGGTCCAGCTGAACTTCGACGTCAAGTTGTCTTTGCGCCAGTTGTCGAGTGGCTCTAGCGAGATGAACGATAGGGCGCACCAGCGTGCGCGAGTAAACCCATGTCAACACCCAGCCGACCGCTGCGCACAATAGCGCGATGCTCATGGTCCGATAAGCGGAGCGCCTCGCCTCGGCCACAAAGTAGTTTACGGGACGATCCGCCTGCAGCAGGCCAACGACCTCTCCTGCGCGATCCATGTCGGGACGCTGTCGAGACGGGGGACATCGAGATCGGAGGAAGTGAGATAACAACGATCGGAAACAAGGCATCTCCTCGGCGAAAATAATACCCTGGCGATGCCAAACTCTGGATGCCTCTTTACTCCGCGCCGCCAGGTCCGAATCAGTTTCTAGAAACCCGTCCCCTCCTCGCCCAGCGAATTCGAAACGGCTGGTAGCACTCTTAGGGTTCCAAGCGCACTCGATAGATACGGCTCTTCGCTGCGGACGGAGCGCTGAAATCTTCCACCACACTTCCTCGGCGACTCAGAGTTCCGCTCGGGAGATTGGTGCGTAGGAGGGTGTCGTAGTTCGACAGATCACTGTTGGCATATTCCAGCACGTAGCTCCTTCCGGGCAGCATCGGCCATTCCACTCTCACTCGAGCGTCACTGATCAGATTCAAGCGCACTTTGAGCGATGAGTTCGGGTCGTGTGGATCGGTGCCAGCGAGAAATTCCTGGAGATTGGTATAGCCGTCGACGTCTGGATCTCCATCCGGTCCATCAAAACCGGTTAAGGAATTCGCGCTAAGTCCGTTGGCAGTTTCCCAGTCATCTGGCAACCCGTCATAATCACTGTCCAGATCCGGGGGGAGAGCGAGTCGTACAGTGATGGGTGCGATCTGGATTCGACCGTCAGCCAGGGAGGTCATACCGCTGCCAAGCAAAGTGGTGTCAAGCGCGCGGGTCATGGTGGTGAGATCAGGTTCACCTTGAGCGACCACCATGGCCAGCTTCACCGTGTCGCCGGGGAGCAGACCCCCCAGAGAACGAAAGGGGATCGCGATTTCGATAAAATCCGCGTTGCTCTCCTTGTCGGCCCCCGCAGAGCTGAGGGGTGCCGCGTTTGTTTGCGGGGATCGATTGTACTGCTGTAATCGAGTGCCGGGGAGGGGGGTGATCGTGGATCCGAGTCTGAAAACGCCTTGTCCGGTGTTGAACGCCAAACCCGAACGGACAAAACTATTGGTCGTGCGGTCTCCGAACTCGTCGCCAAGGATGCAGGCCACCGAAGGTGTGAAACCGGTGAAAATGATATTTTTGAGGGTATCGAGTCCGTCCGCCCCTTCGCCGTCCGGATCAATCACCCAATTTCCGATGGTAAGCATTTCCTGAGTGCCGGGAAGGCGTGGGGAATCGAGGAAGAGCAGGAAAGTCTGGTTCGGGTAGAGGAGCGTGCTGGCGAATCCGATATAGAGATTCGTCGAGTCGTTGTTGACGTAGCACCACCCCGGATTCGAGAACTGTCCATGTCTTCCGAGGATCGGTTTCCCGATGAAATCAAATCTCTGACCATTGATGTTCCCGTCCTTGTCATTGGCGGGTGCGTCCTCCACCACAGGGGAATTCCAGCTTGAGGCGTACACCGGCTCTAGCGGTAGGCTGCGGTTGATCACCCAGCTGTCAAACACGGCTCCGTCCGCTCCCACGGCCTGTAGCGTGGCGGTTTCTCCGGCGACGTCCACCTTGAGACAGTGGTTTAAGGGATAGAACTGCGCGCTCTGCGGGTGACGGTTGATGAATCCGTAGAGGCCGGCTCCGCCGCCGCCGGATAGAACGGTGTGAAAACCGTTCGTCGGCAAAAACCGTTCGTATGAATGCTCATGAGCGCAGAGCACCAACTGGACCCCGTATTGCACGGCCGCGCTTCCTACCGTGTCCATGACTTCCACCTGATCCAGGATACCATTGCGATTCCGATCGGCACTTGAATGCTGGCCGGAGTGGGCGATGGGGGAATGGAAGTAGAGGATCTTCCATGGCTTGGTGGATTGCGCAAGATCGTTGGTGAGCCACTGATACTGCACGTTCGTCTTTACGAACGAGTACACTTCGAACCATGGGTTGTAGCATGCCACGAAGTGTACGTCCCCGGAGTCGAACGAATAGAAATGGTCGGTGCCAGTGAGGTTGTTGGTGGGGAGGAAGAATGTTTTCTGATAGCTGATGGCGGTATTGGTCCAGCTTTTCGGGTCGTATTCCGAGGTTCCCCCGCAGCAGTTCAGGTCGTGGTTTCCCATGGCGAAAAAGAACGGAGTGTTCTGCATCTGCCCGGTCTGTTTTTGATAGTAGCCGAAGACCCGAGTGTCTGGTGTTTTGTCATCGAAACCTCCGTAAACCACGTCACCGCCGTGTAGCACCAGGTCCGGTTGAAGATCCTTCATCACTCGTGCCACGAGTCCCTGCGCCGGAGTGTTTTGTCCGGTGTCGCCGAGGAATACGAAACTGACCGGCCCGTGGTCCTTGAACGTGTGGAGATAATCGATGGGAGATTGGATCGAGTCGGTGCCATCCGAGCTGCGAACGCGATAGAAATAAACTGTGTCGGGACGGAGTCCACTCAAGATGACCGCATGATTGGTCGTGAAGTTTGCCTCGTTGAGGGTCCGCCCGAGCATTGGGGTGGCACCCCATTCCACCGTGCTGTCCAGAGGGAGGTCGGTCCGCCAGAGGATCATCACATTGGTGGTGGTCATGCTTTGAAGAAACGGTCCCCGCGAAATGTTCGCGGTGAGGAGTGCGGCGAGCGTGACCGGAGAGCTTGTCGGATAGCTCTGCTCCCCTTCGAGGGCGAGGACGTTGGCTCCGACGCGGAGCAGCAATCGATGAGCGCTGAGATCCAAATCCGCGATGTCCAGGTAGACTTCCTCCTCGCTGGGAAGCGCCAGGTCCTCTTTGACAATGCTCATTCCCGGCCCTCGAACTTGGGCCACCACTTGACCATTGAGGTATGCGGTGAACCCGCTCTCGTGCTCGACTTTCAAACGGAGGGTGCGGATTTCCTTCGGATCGGCGACTTGAAAACTGCGTCGCATATAGACGTGCGAAGGGGATTTCTGAGCCCGCACCTCTTGCAGTGAAATAGACTCATTCTCAAGGCTGAATTCCGAGTCGACCATCCGCCATTGGGTATCGTCAAACTCCAGCGCCGTCCAACTGCTGGCTGGCGCCGAAACCTGCAGAGGCACTTTCAGAAATCGCCACGTATCTCCTACGTTGATGAGCGTCGGATTGAGCGCCATGGCCTGAGGGATGCTGATCAGTGCAAGAAGGCCGACCAGAATGCGAGAAAGAGCTTTCATGGGCTTGTTATTGGATAGCCAGGTTAGTTCGCGCGGTTCGCGAAGGCAAGTGCACTGGCGGGGACTCCTATCGCTGAATGACGCGGAAGAACTGTTGAGGCGCTGTGGTGGGTATCTGGTAGGAGGTGTCGGCCGCCATCACATCCACCCAGCCGCCCTCCAGATCATCTGCGGCCTGCAGTATTCCGAAGCCGGTCCATTGAAGATAGATCGTGGCACCTGAAAGAGTGAGGGTCAGTTGCGGGGCGGGCGGTTGCAAAGTATAGAGCCCCACATTATCGATGCCGAAATACCAGCTGTCGGTCCCGCTGTGCGCGAAGCGCAGGCGCACCGTTGACTGATTGTCCGCCCTTGGAAGACGAAAAAGCTCCACTCGTTTGGATTGAGTTTGATCGTCGTTATATCGACCGCTGATATAAGGACTCAGCTCACCCCATCGGTCTTCGCTCACTCCGATGAACCCGCCATAGTGGCCATCGCTAAGGACTCCAGTGATCGGATCAGCATATCGCGCGGTGTCTTGCCGGGGCTGTGCTAGCGTGGTGGCGGCATCGATGAGTCCCCGGGTGTCACGGACGATATCTCCGCTTGGACTTCCATCGAGCAGATAGACAATCGGTTGCCAGTTCAAGCCGCCGTCGATGGAATATTCGACAGCACCCATGCTGTCCTGATTTTGCGTGT
>JAYTTC010000004.1:0-2948 GCA_043745255.1 Verrucomicrobiales bacterium | reverse complement strand
AAAACGGATCCTGCCATTCATTTGCACAATCAATTTCGTGGCACGCGAAAAACAGCGAACGGACACTATCTCGTCTGTTTCAAGGGCGATGGGAAAATCGTGGAGCTCGATGGCGACGGCAAGACGGTTCGCGAGCTCAAGGTGCCCGGGGACCCGCACGAAGTGGTGGCGCTGCCTGACGGACATCTCCTCATCACCTGCGGAGATGCGCACAAGGTGATCGAGCTGGATCGCGAAGGCAAATCTGTCTGGGAACTCAATGAGTTGGATCTTCCGGGCAATACCCTCCGGCTGATGGCCGGATGCCAGCGCCTTCCCAACGGAAACACGGTCTTCTGCAACTATCTTGGCCATGGCCATATTGGCGAACAGCCTCAGTTCTTCGAGGTCACTCGCGATAAGAAAGTGGTCTGGCAATTCGAGGACCACGCCCATTTCAAGACCATCAACCAGATCCAACTCCTGGACGTTAAGGGGGATGTCACTCGGGGTGAGATTCTGCGCTGAGCTCCCTGCCATCTCGTTAGCGTGCGACGGAGGGGGATTGCGTTTGCAACCTGGCTTCGGCTTCACCCTCGGTGAGGATATAGCTGTGGCGTGGCTCAAGTCGCTTCCGGACCTGGCGAAGTCCGCTCGTCGGCCAGTAGAGCTCCACATCGCTGACCACCGCTGCGGGTCCGAGACCGATTTCCTGCCTTAGCGAATTGCCGCCAAAAGCGATCCCATGTCCTCCATGATCACGCTCCCTGCGAGATCGTTCAGGTCCAGCCCAAGCTTCCTGGCGATGTCCGGAAAACGCGGCAAAGGGTAATCAGACTCCAGCTTGGCGGGTGAGATAAGCCAATCGACGGGCACCTTGGCGGGGTAATCGCCGACAGTCATGTAGGCAAGGTTGAGAAGCCATCGCGCTTTCCAATCCTCAGGATGTTCTGACTTCTCCTGGAGCAGAAGTCGGATCGCTTCCTCAGATCCAGCACGCAGCGTGTGGAGACCCTCACCCCGGATGGGAAACAAACATCGATAGGGATTGTGTTCCTGACGGCAATTCTGCTCTTCGCCAAAACGTAGCCAAGCCACAGCCTCTTCCATTCGCATCATCGACGCGGGTGATAGGTCGGGTCTTCAGCCCTCATCGTGTTTTGGTTCGAATCCTGGGCCGATGGCTCAGGTTGAAAGGGTGGCGCGCCGTTGGCGCTGAAGTCGGCCGGGAAGGTGTTGAAGCGATCGCCGATGTGTGGTCAACATGCACGCGTCACGCATTTCCTCCATGAAACCCAACGCGCTTCTCCTACTGGTAATGTTTCAACTTCTCCTGACATCGACGGCTCCGGCAGCCTCGGCGGAACGTTGGTGGCCTCAGTTCCGAGGACCCAACGCCTCAGGGGTGGCGGACGACGAGAAGCCCTGTTTTGAATTCGGCGCCGGAACCAATCTGATCTGGAAGACAGAGATGCCCCCCGGGCTCTCCTCTCCCTGCATCTGGGGAAATCTAATCTTTCTCACCGCTGCGGAAGGGCAAGACCTGGTCACGCTCGCCGTCAATCGGGAGGATGGGAAAGTCATCTGGCGACAGGCCATCGAGGTGCCTCGGCCCCGCGAGCTCCATAAGAAGAACCATTCCGCTGCTGCCACTCCGGCCACGGATGGCAAAGCGGTCTGTGTTTTCCATGCCACTTTCGGTTTGGTGGCTTACGACATGGCCGGACAGGAACTCTGGCGCAAGCCGATGCCCGGAATGGTGGCTCGCAACGGAAGCGGAGCTTCCCCCGCGATGATCGAAGGCCGTCTCATTTTGAACTGCGACGTCGAGGAGGGGAAATCGTTCCTCGCGGCTTACGAACCTTCGTCGGGGAAGGAACTTTGGCGGACGCCACGCGCCGGATTTATCAGCGGCTACACCACTCCAGTGCTGTGGTCTTATGGTAATCATCAAGATCTTGCCATCTCAGGCAGCTTGAAAGTTGTCGGCTATGATTTTCGTGATGGCCGGGAGCGATGGAGCATCCCAGGCACTGAAGCGGTCAGTGTCGCTCCGACCCCAGTCGTGGGAGATGGACAGCTTTACGTGATGTCCCGAAGCTCCGGTGGATCAAAACTGCCGGCGTTTGCTTTGCTGCTCCTAGGAACCGACAAGAACGTGGATGGAAAAATTTCTCGGGAGGAGGCTCCGCGCGAGTTTATCGAACAGGGAATATTTGCCGGCTTGGATCGAAATCAGGACGGATTCATTACCGACAAGGAATACGATGAAGCGCTCGCGATGCTCGGCCAGGCGGACTATGGGATATTCGCTATTCGCTCTCCTGGCGAGGGTGTTCTGAGCACTAACCAACTGGCATGGAAGCATCGAAAAGGAGTGGCCGGTGTCTCCTCTCCGCTCTACTACCGCGGCAGAGTTTATGTGGTGCAGGACGGCGGACGTGTCACCTGCTACAACGCCAAGTCCGGAGAGAAATACTTGGAGCAAGAGCGCCTGGGCGCAGACGGAGAATATTTTTCTTCACCAGTGGCTGCGGACGGGAAGATCTTTTTCGCATCGAATCGAGGAGTGGTGTCGGTGATAGAAGCGGCTGACACTTTGAAAGTGCTCGCCCGAAACGCGCTGGAAGAACCGATCATGACCACCCCTGCCATTGTGAACGATTCGCTTTACGTGCGCTCTGATCATCACCTCTGGGCCTTCGGTCGCGGCAAGGGCAGATAGGCGGGCACTCTGATTTCGGCCTGGGCCAGCGGCCCAGGACAACGTCGCAAAAACAGTTTGAGGGCTGAAGGCCCGCTCTATCACTCGCGTCGATGGATCGGGCCTTCAGCCCTCTAGTGTGTTGATGGACCCTGCACCTTGGGCGTTGCCCAAGGCTGGGATGGAACGGGCCTTTGGCCCTACGAATTCCGGGGCTGGCGGCCATGTCTGGGATGGCATTGAGCCTCTGGCCCTCGGCGATTCT
>JAYTTC010000003.1:0-10937 GCA_043745255.1 Verrucomicrobiales bacterium | reverse complement strand
TGGTCCGTGCTCACGCTCACATTTCCCCGCACCGGCACGAGGTTGGTGAGGGTAAGCAGCATCCGCGCGTCGACCGAATTGCTCTGGCTGCGGAACTCAGGCATCACCATCCCGCGGGTCGCAAGGTTGACGTGGGTCTCGAAAAGCGTTCCCCCGTTGGTGTCCCGGCTGAACTCCACCGTCAGATCGATTTCATCCCCGCGCGCCCAGGGGGTGATGGGCTTGGTGGAATGGATCAACAGCTCCCCTGACTCCAAAATACGATCTGTGATGCGCTGCCGCATTTGTCCGACGCACTGGAGATCCTCGGTATCCCCCCAGGGTGTGGAACAGCCAGCGCCTTCCAATCGCCAACTCAGATCGAAGGGAAGATCGGGTGTGTTGGGCGGCGAAACGCGTGCGAGGAGGGTCACATTGCTGGCGTTCAGCCAGGGGGATTCCACGCGAGGAAGAGAGAAACTCAATTCAGCGAGAAAGCTATTGGTCCGAAGAACGTCCCCTTGCAGGCTGAGCAGAAGCGATGCGCCGGGTGCCAGTTTGCACCGATCAAGCTGGGTCGCCACCGCGTGCAAGACCTGCTCGGTAGATAGCCCCCTGGAGGAAGCGCCGGGTGCACGGTGTGGCCACTGCAGGTCCCGCAATCGCGCCGCATTCGTCATGTGGCCCTCGATTCGTAGATCCAGGCCATGGAGCCGGGCTGTCAGCGCGGTGAGATCTAAGCGATCCGGCTCGTGATATCGCAGAATTCCCTGGAGGTGGTCAAACTGCAGACTTTGTGGGGGAGCGTTGCTGCGGGTCAGAATCCAAAGGCAGCGTCCATTCCGTAGCATCAGCGCCTCTGGAGTGAGGCTGAGCTGGAGTAAATCCGTCCGCTTTAAGCGAAAGTCGACCTTCTCCACGAAGATCTGCGGTCCCGGACGATTGCCCACCGGCTTGAAGTGCAGATCCTCCCCGACGATTCCCTCTGCCCAACGAAATCGCAGCTGGCTGTACTCCATCTCCCAACCCCGCTTTGCCACCTGGTCGACCAGCATCCGCTTGGCAAACTCAGGCAGGCCCACGTTGTGAAGATGGATCAGCAGGGCAGCGACGATCAGGAGCAGGGAGACGAATAGCATCCGGGCGAAACGCCAGCAGAAGCGAAATACTCTGCGAACCGGATGCGCAGGGCGGCCCTTCATGGCGGCGGGCTCTCACGGCGGAACCCCGCCGAAACGTTCTCCCCCGGGACCCCAGCCTCCGAAGTGTTCATGTTCATCCCTGATGGAAGCTTGGGTTACTAGAGTCCTTCAATCTTGAGGAGGCTGAGATCGCGCAGAACGTGAAAGTAGAGCTCGAGCGGGAATTCAAAGAACCAGGTCGTCCCTTCAATGGGGGTCGCCGCGTAGGTGTAGCGCGATGGAGCTCGACCTCCAAACTCCACCCCATAGGAATCGGTTTTCCCATTCCTCATCGTCTCCACCGTGATTCGATGGCCCCCCTGCTCCGAGAATCCGTACGCGGCGCGGTTCGTCTCCCCGCGAGCGGTCCAGACACTGGCGCGAAGCTGTCCCAATCGATAGATGGTTTCCTCCAGAGCGAAGGTGTTGCGAATGTTACCGATCGATCCAGGCGCGATCGTCCAGCGGCCTTCGGAACTTCGACTCATCTGCATTTTCCGTCCGCCTTGTTCAACGGTCACTCGGACCACGTCATTGGTAACAAAGCTCCAGACATGACGGTCTCGCAGCTTCCACGAGGCATCGGGCAGCTTCTGTGCGTCGCCCAGCGGGATGGCATACACCGAGAGCTCCTCGGGTCGGCGGACATAGATGAGTTCCTCGGCACGATTGCCCAGGTCCAACTGCGCTAGGAGCGAGTTGGTCAACTGTCCCATCGAGTTGGTACGTGTTCCGCGCAAGGACCACTGGTAGGCGGGCGCCGCGAGTCCGTAAGGAGAGAAGTCAGTGACAAAATCTTTACTGAATTCCTTTACCTTCAGCTGATGGAACGAGGTCAGAATCTCAGTCATCAGCTCTCCATCCGCCACAGCACCGCCAGGCTGTACCACCCACTGATCCTTCCCGTCGCGGCGAACTGAAAAGTTCTCCGAGCCGCGCACCTCCAAGACGTCCACTGTCGAAGGTAGGAAACTCAACAACTGAGTCTCACGCAGCTCTGTGTGGGAGACGCGTAACAAATCGATGACCGTCCGCGGTACTAGCACCACATTGTTGTGAGCAACCAATCTGGCATAGACCGAGGAGGAATCATTGGTGGGGGAATTTCCAAACTGCACGGTGGCGATGTCCTGCGTATCAGCCCCGAGGGACAACTCCAGAGACGGAGACTGCAAACCATAGAACTCCAGATCAGCACGAGGATTGTCGGTCACGAACTGAGTCACCTGAGCGGCTCGCAACTGCATCAGCAGTTGCCAGACCTTCCCTGTCTCGGCGCGAGCCGCAAAAGGTCTCTGGAGCACCCAGAGCTGATTGGTTCGATCAAAAACCGCCGTAAACCAGAGTGCCGCGTTGCTGACGGAGAATCGATCGAAGGGGAGCGTTTCCCAGTGCAGGAGGGTTCTCTCTCGCCAGTCGTTCGGAGAGGTTGGAAGAGCGTCCAGTATCTTCACCGGCAGGGCGTAGATGCTAGGATCTCCGACCAGCTGGGCGTAGACCTGATCACTCGAGAGCGTGCGGGCCCCCAGACGGAGCTCGGCACGCTGGCTCCCTTGGAGGAAAGTGATCACCGCCTGGGGATTTTCCAAGCCGAAGTGATTCGTGCCTCCAGTCGAACCCGCTCCGTCGGTCTCCGATACCAAAAAATCCCGATTCAACGTCTCGGCAAAGGCGATCAATCCCTTCACGGCCTCCGCTTGCGCGGGATAGGAAAACGGCGCGACATATTCCCAGGCGCCATTCGTGCGCTGGATCTGAAAAATGAAGGCGTTGGTGCGGAGCAGTTGCACGCTATCGATGTCGCGCACGCTCAGTCCCGAGAGCAGCGGGTGCGCGCTCTGCTGCTGATCGGTCGAGGACGAGTGCCGTTCAAAGCCCCAGATGAACACGAACAGAATCGCAGCCACTGCGACCAACCAGAATGTGGAGCGCCATTTCATGTGCAATTAGGAACGCCGTCGCAGCCAGACAAAAAATCCCATGGCCAGCGCTGTGCCGGGCAAGCCCAGCAGGAAAAGCCAGTTGAGTAGGGTGCGGTCGGACTGGGTCATGCTCAGGCTGAACTCGTGATAGGGCTGCGGTCCAATGTCGGCGAGCAGCATCGAGCGATCTAAGAGCCAGTTCACTGCATATCCGGCAAACAGAGCGTTGGCGGCCGCGCCAAACATCTCGTTGTCCAGGAACATGGCATCACCCAATACCACCAGGCGACAGGTCCCCGCTCGCGCCGCATCCACCATGGCCAAACCACCGAGTTCAACCGCTACCGCCATGGGATAGTTGGTCCGCACGCTGCTGGCGGTCGGGCTACCTCCTCGCGAACGTTGAGGCTCGATCAACATGCCCTGAGCGGTGGTGGTGAAGAGAGGATCGACGCGGAGTGAATCCGCCGCGCCCCCAGCCCGGGGGATGGGAGTGATCGACCTGGGTAGCACCACCTGCAAACGTTGGGTGCCGGAGGAGGAGAGCGCCTTGGTGATGGGATGATTTCCAAACTCCGACACCACGATGTCCGTTCCCACATTCGTTTGCGTGTCCTTGAGGGTATCGAATCCAACGCGAACGCCGAACCGCTCCAACATCGCCTCCAGACCGGTCTCTGCCTTCAATCCATAAGCATCAAAAAGAATCAGGGCTCTCCCCCCATTCTCCAGGTAACGCTGAACGGATGCCAGGGGTTGAGGAGGCCATCGGTTCTGCGGGCCGGCGATGATCAGGAGGCTGCAGTCGTCCGGAACCGCCTGCGCGCCGATCATCTCAAGAGTTGCCCACTCCACTCCGGAGGACTGGAGCATCGAGGCCAATTTTGAAACACCCGAGACGTTTTCCTTGTCGTCCGGAGAACGCTCACCATGCCCGAGTATGAAATAAGCCTTCGAGGATCGCTGAGTCGTGACGTAGTAGATGGCCGAGGTGAAGAGCAGTTCGCCCTTAAAGTCCTTTCTCTTCACTTCCTTGCTCTGTCCGCTGATCAGCGGCTGCATGTCGTAGTCGAAGAGATCTCCTTGCCGGATCAACTTCGTGCGACCACTGGCGTCGAACAAAACGAAGGATTTCTCGGCAGCCGACAACCCGTATCGGGTCTTGACCGCCTCCGCACCGCCCGGATCACGCAATGAATCCACCAGCTCAAGAGTGATCCGCGAGGTCACCGATCGGTACTCGGCGAGCAGCTCGCGCACATCGCCATACAAGGTGTCATCTCTGGAAAAATAGCAGACTACTTTGATCTCATTGGTCAGCGCGCCCAATAGGCGCTGGGTCGTGAGTGAGAGCTGCGTGCGATCGTTTGCTCGCAGGTGGAAGCGCTGATAGTGCCGCGCTGCGAGATAATTGGCCATCATCACGATCGCCAGCAGCGAACCAATGCCCACCATCACATTGATGCGCTGGCTCCACTTGCGTGCGAACGAAAAGCTGGGTGTAGGTTCTTCGGACATTTCCGGTTCTTATTTCCAACGACGACTCTCCACCACCCGCTTGGTAGCGAAGAGGAAGAAGAAGGTAAGACTCAGGTAAAAGACCAACGGACGAGTGTCCACGATTCCTGCCGCAAAGTCCTGGAGCTGCTCGATCAACCCGATCTGCGCCAGCAACTGTCCCCGCAGCGAGGACTGCCCGGTGGCCGCCAGCGACAAAAAACCTAGCAGCATCATGGCGCTTCCGGCGCTAAAGGTGACGACCGCCGCGACCGTTTGACTCTTGGTGAGCGCCGAGGCCAGGCAACCCATCGAGATAAACACCATGCCGAGCAGGATGATTCCAAGGAAAGCTCCTCCCACCGCACCCAGATCCAGCACAGCGGATTGATGAGTGAAGCGTTGAACCATGGCGAGGCAGGGCAGAAGCGGCAGCCAAAGGCAGACGTAGACCGCCATCGCTCCGGTGAACTTCGCCAGCACCACCGCCGTATCCCGCACCGGAGTGGTCATCAGTGTCTCGAACGTTCCGGTGAACTTCTCGAGTGCGAACGAGCGCATGGTAATCACCGGGGGCGCGAGCAGCAGCACCAGCCAAAACGGGTAGCTCCCGCAGAATAGCTCGGTGATCGGACGATGCGCGGGCTCGCCGCCGAGCGCTTCGATTAGGATTACGAAGTTGAGTCCGATGAGAAATCCCGTCCCGGCGATCACCACATAACCCGACCAGGAAAGAAAATGACTCCCAATCTCGCGGCGAACCAATGTCCAGTAGGCTTGCATCAGAAGCTCTCCTCCTCCGGGTTAGCGCGAGTGACCGCGACGAACACGTCCTCCAGCGAGTGCTGACTCCGTGTCAACTCACGCAGCACCCAACCTCGCTCACGTACGAGTAAGTAGACCTGCAAACGAAGATCGCATCCCTCCCGAGGGGTCAGTGCACAGCGATAGAACTCTCCCTCCACCGGGGAAACATCAAAATGCTCGACCTCGGGCATGGCCTCCCAGCACTCCTGCAAGGCCTGCAGGGGAGCCGCGATCTCGGCCACCACCTGACCGCTCTTGCTCATCCTCGCCCGGAGGCGGTTTGGCGACTCGGCCGCGACAATCTTCCCCTGGCGCAGGATCAGCACCCGACTGCAAGTCATCTCCACCTCAGGAAGGATATGCGATGAGATGAGCACGGTGTGCCGCTGTCCCAGGTCTTTAATGAGAGCGCGAACCGATCGAATTTGATTGGGGTCCAGCCCGATGGTCGGCTCGTCGAGAATGATCAGCTCCGGTTCGTGCACCAACGCGTCGGCGAGCCCGACTCGTTGTTGGAAACCCTTGGAAAGATGTCCGATCATCTTTCGCTGCACCTCCACCAAGCCGCATTGCTGCATCACGGTGTCGACACGCTGGCGAGTTCTGACACTGCTGAGCCCTTTGAGCCGGGCGCGAAAGCGGAGATACTCGCGCACCCGCATATCGCGGTGCAGCGGGTTATTCTCAGGCATATAGCCAATGCGACGACGCACCTCATCCGGTTGGCTAAAGACGTCGTAGCCGGCCACCTTGACCATGCCTGAGGTTGCCGGAAGGAAGCAGGAGAGGATCCGCAGGATGGTGCTCTTGCCGGCACCATTCTCACCCAAAAGGCCGACAATCTCGCCTCGTTCAACGGCGAAGGAAACACCCGAGACAGCCGTATGTCCGCTATACCGCTTTATCAGGTTTTCAACTTGAATCATGGCGCTGTCACCCATTGGTCAAGTCCGACACTAGTCGAATGTGATGCAGCGCTGCCAATAAAAATTCAGGTGGAAGATTCCACCGCACTCCGGGCTGTGCGGGTAGGGATGGGCCAGGAGACAAGTACGGGGGAGCTGATACGACAGCGAAGGATTTGCCTAGGCTCGCATCTTCCCGTAGGTTGCGCGCTAGTCGATCCGGTTATGAACGCTCCATCTCTCTCTTGGTTCTCGCGCCACGTCTTCGGTTGGTTGATCATTCTGGGGGCCGCAGGGCTCACCGGATGCGATTCCAAGTCCAACAGTAAGTCCCAATCCCCTGCAGTTCCCGTCGCACTCCTCCAGGGGGAACTGATCCAATCTCCACCGTTGCCTCCCCCACTCACGACGGTCACCAACGCTCCCACCCCGCCTCCGATTGCGGTGGCGGCAGTGTCGATCCCGAGCACCCAGTCGGCAACCCCTCCTGCAGTGCCCGCCGTTGCGCAGACGCTTGTCCTTGCACCCGCGCCCCCGAGCGTGAAACCCAGCGTGATCGTCCAGAGTGCCGACGGATTTCAAACCGTGGGATTCGACAAACTCGCCGCCTTCAGTTTCGAGGTCAATGACGAGATCCTCCAGGCAACAGTTACCAACGCTACCCAGGTCGCAGAGAAAACCACCCAGCAAATCCCCAAAACCGTCATGGAGTTCGACCAAAAACGCGTCTCGCTCAAAGGATTCATGCTTCCACTCAAGGTCGAGGGAGGCAAGGTGACGGAAATGCTGATTATGCGGGACCAATCCATGTGCTGCTACGGGGCTGTCCCCAAGATTAATGAGTGGGTCAGCGTGCGGATGGTCGGTGCCGGGGTCAAACCGATCATGGACCAAGCCATTACGATGTACGGTAAGCTTCACGTGGGTGAGATGAGGGAGAACGGATATCTGGTGGGTATCTATCGCATGGAAGGCGAGCGAATCGACGGACCGGCGGAGAATTAGGCGCGGGTCGGTGCGTCCCATTGACAGCTCTATTGGAGCGAGCCCATGCTTCGTTCATGGCACGGAAGCTCCGACTCCAATTCGCGGGTGCGTTATATCACGTTATGAATCGAGGCGACCGCCGAGAGGCGATCGTTCGGGATGATCTCGATCGACAGCGATTTCTCGACACGCTGGAGCAAGCCACTGAAAAAGCCGGATGGCGGGTCCACGCGTTCTGTCTCCTTCCGGATCATTTCCACCTTGTCCTACAGACCCCTTCGCCGAATTTGGTGGAAGGAATGAAGTGGCTGCTCGGAACCTACACCGCCCGCTTCAATCGACGGCATCAGATGGGCGGGCATTTGTTCAGCGGCCGCTACAAGTCCCAACTGCTCGACCCGGAGCTGTCAGGGGTTCCGAGTCAAGTGGCTCTGTATCTCCATCAGAATCCACTCCGCGCGAAACTCGTTCAGTCCCCCTCCGGTTTGGGAAATTACGCCTGGAGTAGTTACGGCGAGTATCTGAAGCCGCGCGAGACCCGGGTGGCGTGGCTCGAGACTGAGTTGGTGCTGCGGGACGCCGGATTTTCCGATGACGAAAACGGACTGCGACAGTTTCGCGACGCCACCGAGACGGTTGATGCGCTGGCCGACCCTGAAATATGGCGTCGCTGGCGCACAGGATGGTATGTCGGAAGCGATGACTATCGTCGTGGCCTGCTGGATCGATTGCATGAGCAACGGGACGACAAATCGACGGGACTGGTATGGCGAGCTTCTGCCGAGCATCAGGCGGAGAAGTTGGTGCAGCACACTTTGAACAGTCTGGGCTGGTCGGAGCAGGAGCTCGGACGGAGGCTGAAAACGGATCCCGAGAAAGTTTTCATCGCCCGACAACTTCGAAAGCAAACCACCCTCCCTCTGACCTGGATCGCGAAACGGCTACAGATGGGCAGCAGAAATACATTAAGGAACGCGCTGGCATCCGATCTCGCCTCCACGCCCTTTCGATCCTCCGATTCGGGGACCGCGAGCTCGGGCAAACCCGTCCCAGCCCCCATACCCAGCGCGCCGTTAAGGCCTTCATGGAACTCTTCCTCGCTGACCGTGGAGCCAGGGTGGGACTAGCAGGCGGTGGAACTTAGAACCTCTTTCTGCGAGGTAGCTGCCTTGGTGATATCGATCCGCCCCGATCGTCCGACACGGACGACGCTACAGGAGACGGAAACCGTGTGAGGCACGCACGCTGCAGTTCTGTAGCGTGGGCCGTATCGGCCCATCCCCGCCCCGATCGTCCGGTACGGACGACGCTACAGAAGAGGGAAATCGCGCGAGGGCACGCACGCTGCAGTTCTGTAGCGTGGGCCGTATCGGCCCATCCCCGCTCCGATCGTCCGGTACGGACGACGCTACAGAGACGGAAACCGTGTGAGGCACGCCAGCTGTAGTTCTGTAGTGTGGGCCGTATCGGCCCATCCCCGCTCCCTCGTGCTCAATGGCGTGGTGATGCGTTGACCGGCTTGGTGCCGGCACCGAGAGAAAATTGAGGAGAGGAACGCTTGCGGTAATGGGAAAGCGGCGAGCTTGCCGCGCTGAACATCTCCACCCGGGCCGGAGGAAGATTTAACCACACGACCGAAGTCGCGCGACGCCGCAACTGGGTGAACAGCGTGGTGCTGCCATGGCGCAAGTTGTAAGTGTACTGCACGAGACGCGACCCATGGGCGAGGAGTTGGTGAAACTCGCGGGAAATTTTGTCAACCTGCTCGGGAGGGAGGGAGCGGAGAGGGAGGCTGGAAACCACGTGGGTAATCCGGCGGAGGTCAATATCGCCCAAGCGCTCGAGAGTCGCCGTCAGTTCACAGGCATCGCCCTCGATAATTCGAACCGATGCGAACCGCTGGCGAAGCAGGCCCACCAGAGGAGCTGAGCGCTCCACCGCGATCAACTGCTCAGGCGCAACGCAGTGGCGCAGAAGCGCGGCGGTGATCGAGCCGGTGCCAGCACCGATCTCGAGGACGAAATTGTCCTTGCGAGATCCGACCAGGGTGGCAATGCGCTTGGCCAAGCCCGGGGAGCTGGGACAGGCCGCGCCCATGGGACGCGGATTGGAGACAAGCTCCTGACCAAAGACTGCAAGGGTTTTAAACCAGGGTATTCCCATTTCCGATCCTTGGGGTTGGAACACGATTCACCAATCCCATTGTGGGAAAACAGCCATGAACGACCAGGCTTGGACCACGTTTATTGTCGATAAAAGACACGTGCTTTCGTGTTGAGACGCGATGACTGGCCGATCGTCTATCAGAATTCCACCCGGTCCGCCAACTCCTCATTCCTAGTTTTTTCAGTTGGCCCAAAGGCCGCTCTTCGCGCTATATGACACGACAACCTACCGACTGCATCCAGTCGGGAGGATAAAACGACATGTTGATCTTCCGAATCTGCGCCGTGTGAAGCGTCCTCAGTCCAACTCTAGAAGCCACGCGGTCAAACGGCTCCGCATCAAGTTTTGGGGAGTGCGTGGTTCGATTCCCACGCCCGGACCGGCCACGATCCGCTATGGCGGGCACACCTCTTGTCTCGAGGTGCGCTGCGACGGAGAGATCATCATTCTCGATGCGGGAACTGGCATTCGGCCGCTCGGGGCCTTGCTCGCGCGCCAATTTAAGGGAAAGCCTCTCAACCTCACCCTGCTCCTATCCCACACCCACTGGGACCACATCCAGGGATTCCCATTCTTCAAGCCCGCCTACGAGGCGAAGAACCGGATTCGCGTGATTGGATCCGAGGCGACCAAGCGAGGATTGGCGAGCGTTCTCACCAGCCAGATGGAGAGTCCCTTTTTTCCGGTCGGACTGCGTGATCTCCCCAGCAGCATTGCTATCGAGCAGTTGACAACTGGATCACTCCGGATCGGCTCGGTGAGGATTACGGCCCTACGGGTAAACCACCCTGGACGATGCGTGGGCTATCGGCTTTCCACCCCCTACGGCTCGCTGGTCTATGTGCCGGACAACGAGCTCGCCTGTCGGCTTCCGAGCTCACAGCCACTGCGACTGAGCGATGAGGGTTTTTCGGACTTTGTCCGGGACTGCGACCTCCTCGTGATGGACGCACAATACGATCGTTCAGAGTACCCGGCACACGCCGGCTGGGGACACGGCTGTCTGGATGACGTTGTCTCGCTTTGCTGTGGCGCGGGCGTAAAGCAGCTTCAGCTCTTCCACCACGATCCGGATCACAGCGATACCAAAATCGATTCCATGCTGCGGCATGCAAGACGGATCGCCAAATCGTTGAAAAGTCCCATGCGGGTCGAGGCCGCTCGTGAAGGGGCTGAAGTGGTCTTCCCCTGCTAGCAACCTGTCGGTCTTTTCCCCACCGGACGTAAGTCAAGCTAGGGAGGTCGACTGTGCAGAGCTATCCGTGAGGAATCGCCACGACAGGCTGCTCGATATTTTCCTTCGGAAAAATGGGCTCTATGTACGGATGGTTTCCTTGAAGAGGGAGAGGGATGGGCCGATACGGCCCACACTACAGTCCGGCTTCTGTAGCGTCGTCCGTATCGGACGATCCGGCGGGGATGGGCCGATACGGCCCACGCTACAGAAGACAACCAACGCAACAAGGAGGGGAATCCCCACAATCTCGTTTAGG
>JAYTTC010000002.1:0-2955 GCA_043745255.1 Verrucomicrobiales bacterium | reverse complement strand
TCTGTCGGGACATCGCGGCCGCTGAAGTGGGCGGCGCGCTCACGCAGCGACCCATTCAGGCTTTCTCCAAGGATCCAGATCTCACCCACTTTTAATTGTACCCGGCAGCTCACCTTCGGAAAATTCTGTTGTGTGGGCCGTATGGGATCATCCCCGTCGAATCGTCCGACGCTACAGAAGTCGGCCTAGCTGCTAGGAGCCCGAAACTTCAAAAAACCCCCTGTTCGCCTTCCACAGCGTGGTTTAGAGTGCGGGCGAATGGACGCCGACGAGCCTAATTCGGTTGCCCGGTGTCGCGCGTGGGAGTCTTCCGCGTGGGACGATCTTTTCGACCGGCACTACGAGCCTGCTTCGCGTCGCGCCCTCCACTCCAGCCCGCCAACTCTTCCGCCCTCCTGGCAGTTTCGTAGCGCAGTGAATCTCGGCGGGCGAAGTCAGCAGCTTCACGCGATCGAGGTGACTTTCGAACTACCCGAAGGCAGCGGGCAATTCAGAGTGATCCTGGAGGAGGAGAATGGCAGTAGCTATAGGGTGAATTTCGAAACATCTCCGAAGGCGGGACAACCTATCGACGCCGTGGTGCGCCTGGACGCTGCCGACTGGGGCGCGACCTGGTCTCTGCCTGATCCCAACAGCCGACTCGACGCAGGTCAGGTGAAGGCGGTAAGGATCGGATGCAACACCACCGCATCCCATCTTCGCTACCGGTTCAAAAACCTGCGCTGGCTGCGCCTCTAGCACTCGATGAAGAGAGGCTTGAATACTCCTGACACGACGGATCGTTTCGCTTTTGAACGTCCTCTCCTGCGGGCGGGCACCTTGAGAATCGCCGGCGTGGATGAGGCCGGCCGAGGGCCGCTGGCAGGTCCGGTAGTCGCTGCCGCCGTGATCTTCCCGCCCTCCTGGATCGAGAACGGTCTCCCTGATGATCTCACAGGGCTCAATGATTCAAAGCAGTTGAGTGAGGCGTTGCGTGAACGCTTCTACGGTTTCCTGATGGCCTGCCCGGACGTTGAGAAAGGAATCGCCTCGATCGATGCCAGCGCGATCGATGAGATCAATATTCTCCAGGCCACGCATCGCGCGATGAACCTCGCTCTCGCTCAACTCGCCCCGCCAGCCCAGCATGTGCTGGTGGATGGAACCTATGTGAAATCGATCCTTCTTGCCCAAACTGCGCTGGTCAAGGGGGACTCACGCAGCTTCAGCATTGCGGCGGCTAGCGTGCTGGCGAAAGTCAGTCGAGATCGTGAAATGGTAGCCTGGGATGCGAGGTGGCCCGAATTCGGATTCGCCGTGCACAAAGGATATCCCACTCCCAAACACCTGGCTGCGCTCAAGACTCACGGCCCGTGCGCAATTCACCGTCGCAGTTTTGCTCCGGTCCGCGCGAGTCAGTCGTGACCCCCTACTCGAGTGTTTCTCGCAATGCTCCTGGCCTCTCAGCGGTCAAGAACCTCTGGGCCCGCTTTGGACAACCCGCTTTCGTATTCCAATTTCACTCTGGGAACCCTTTGACTCGAAAGCCAGACCCCGCCTTACTTCGGCATGTCTTGGAGGGACTGGTTTCCGTGGCTCAGAGAGCGCTCACCCGAACACTTGCGTCGGGGCAGCTTGGGAGAACGGGCTGCGCGACGCCATCTCCAGGCTTCAGGACTGACCTTTCTGGCCGCCAATTTTCGATCCCGAAGAGGAGAAATCGATCTCGTGTTTCGAGATCGCGCTTGCTTGATATTCGTGGAAGTGAAGACGCGTTCTTCAGAGCAGTGGTCGCGTCCCGCCGCCGCTGTGAACGCGGAGAAGAAACGACGGCTGTCCCGTGCGGCACTAGACTATCTTCGCGCGATCCGCAGCCCCGCCATTGCATTTCGCTTCGATATCGTCGAGGTGCTGCTGGAATCTGGAGACGTGCGAGAGATCAGACACCTACCTGACGCGTTCCGTCTCTCGAAGCCCTATCGATATGGCTGATGAAGCTCAACCTTGGTCGACTTCTTTCGAGCCTTTATGTTCAACATCTCCACAGCGACGGAGAAGGCCATGGAGAAATAGACGTAGCCCTTAGGGATGTGTTGATGGAATCCCTCGGCGACCAGCAAGGCACCGATCATGATCAGGAAACTGAGCGCGAGGACTTTCACTGAAGGGTGGTCCTCCACAAAAGCGCTGATCTGGTTGACGAATGCGAGCATCACAATGACCGCCATAACGACCGCCGCGATCATGACGCCAATCTGCTTGACCATCCCCACTGCGGTGATCACCGAATCGAGCGAAAAGACAATGTCCAGAAGCATGATCTGCACGATCACCGAGGAGAACGATACCGGCATGTGATTGGTCTTCTCACCGTCCTCTCCCTCGAGCTTCGCATGGATTTCGCGGGTGCTCTTCCAAAGCAGAAATAGCCCTCCCAAAATCAGAATCAGATCCTTTCCTGACACGCTCAGCTGCAGCGAACCCACCGCCCTTTCGAAGAACGGTTTTTCGAGCCGCACGACCCATGCCAAAGCGCAGAGGAGCAGAATGCGGGTGACCATCGCGAGCGCGAGCCCCACTTTGCGCGCCTTGGGCTGCAGCTCAGCGGGGAGCTTGCCGCTCAAAATCGAGATGAAGATGATGTTGTCGATCCCCAACACGATCTCCAGCAGCGTGAGAGTTATCAGACTTATCCAAATCTCCGGCTGCGTCATCCAATCCATAGTTCCGGATGTCAATGGTTCTGCTTCCTCAAGTCAATGGGAATGGCAGTGTAACCTCAGCCATGGGTGTGATTAAAAGTGGCTGAGAATGGAGTCTCGCATATTCGAAGAGGTGGGACGGGGATGGGCCGATACGGCCCACACTACAGAACTTCAGCTGGCGTGCCCTCCCACGGTTTCCATCTTCTGTAGTGTCGTCCGTATCGGACGATCGGGCCGAGGGGATGGGCCGATACGGCCCACACTACAGAAC
>JAYTTC010000001.1:0-2960 GCA_043745255.1 Verrucomicrobiales bacterium | reverse complement strand
AACTCGTTTTTCCGAGGGGAGTGAACTGGGATCACACCTGCCGCTAGCCCCCGGCCGGATCGTTCGATACGAACGACGCTACAGAAGACGGAAACCGTGCGAGGGCACGCCAGCTGTAGTTCTGTAGTGTGGGCCGTATCGGCCCATCCCCCGCCCGGATCGTCCGATACGGACGACACTACAGAAGATGAAAACCGTGCGAAGGCACGCCAGCTGTAGTTCTGTAGCGTGGGCCGTATCGGCCCATCCCCGTCCCACCTCTTCGAATATGCGAGACTCCATTCTCACACACTTTTAATCACACCCAGGAGTCGATGGGATCCGCATGTGAACTCGATTCGGTCGGTGGTTTCTGGCGAGCCTGCTAGACGAGTAAGGATCGTGGAGCGAAGGGAGCGGAAACGCTCCTCCTATCCTCGTCAGAAGCAGGGCAGACGGAGTGCAAATAAGAAGGCCGGGCTAAGTGGGTTGC
Organism: Verrucomicrobiales bacterium; assembly: GCA_043745255.1. Taxonomy (GTDB): domain Bacteria; phylum Verrucomicrobiota; class Verrucomicrobiia; order Limisphaerales; family UBA11320; genus UBA11320. Next base: position 2,488 of record JAYTTC010000001.1, on the reverse strand, counting down.
CGCGCTTCTTCAATCGCTTGAGCTTCGTTCCATCCCATGCAACACTTCGCCCCGCAACTCACCACCATGCATATCTCAAATCGAACAAATCCATCGGCCGTGAGGGCCAGGCTGCAGGCGGGTAGAATTCCATCAAAGGCCCTGTTTCGAACGTTGTTCCTGGTCCTGGCACTTGTCGGGCTTGGGTGGGTCGCTCTCCCGTTTGCCTCAGGGGAGGAGACGAACGACACCTCGAAGGCCGCAGCGCCGAAGAAGGAGGAAAAGAAGAACAAGATCAAGCCCTACGACGAGATCATCACCGCCGAAGCCAAGACCAAGGTGGGATTGTTTCGCGTTCATCAGCTCGACGACAAGCTGTTCTACGAAATCCCTACCGATGCCTTCGGACTAGAACTGCTCTGGGTGGTTCAGATTTCCGAAACCACCTCAGGCAGCTCCTACGCGGGAATGCCGGTTTCGGCTCATATCGTTCGCTGGGAGTTGCTCGGAGAGAAGCTGCTCTTGCGCGAGGTGCGATACGAGATCCGCGCCGAAACCAAGGACTCCATCGCGGAGGCGGTCGAGGCCTCGAACTTAGCTCCAATCATCCGTGCATTCGAGGTGAAGGCCTTTGGCAAGGACAAGGCTCCGGTGATCGAAGTCACCGAGCTGTTCAATAAAGAAGTGGCCGAATTTAGCGCCAAAAGCGCGCTGGGAGCCGGAGCGATGGACAGCGGCCGTACCTTCATTCAGGAAGTGAAGGCCTTTCCGGACAATATCGAGCTTCGCGTTCTCGCGAGTTTTGCGGACTCGAGCAAGGAGCCCAACTCCAGCGGCGTCACGGCTGTGCTGCACCATAGCATGGTGAAACTCCCGAAGGAGAAAATGAAGCCGCGTCGCCACGATTCTCGAGTAGGATTCTTCAATGTAAGTTTCCTGGACTTTGCCGATGATTCGAAGCATCAGGCCGAGACCGTTCGATACATTAATCGTTGGCGTCTGGAGAAGAAGGATCCCAATGCGGCAGTGTCTGAGCCGGTCAAGCCGATCGTGTTCTACGTGGGTCGGGAGGTGCCGGAGAAATGGAAGAAATTCGTCAAAGCCGGCATCGAACTCTGGCGGCCCGCCTTCGAGCTCGCCGGATTCACCAACGCGATCCAGGGTAAGTATGCACCGGATCCGCGCCAGGATCCGGATTGGGACCCTGAGGATGCGCGCATCTCCAGTATTCGATGGCTTCCGTCCAATATCGAAAACGCATTTGGTCCCCATGTTCACGATCCTCGCACCGGCGAGATCTTGGAAGCAGATGTGCGGATGTACCACAATGTGCAAAAGCTCGTCCGAGATTGGTATTTCGTTCAGGCCTCGGCCAGCGATCCGCGAGCTCAAAAGCTTCCGATGCCGGACGACTTGATGGGCGAGTTGATCGAGTTCGTGGTCGCCCACGAGGTGGGTCACTCGCTCGGCTTCCCTCACAACATGAAGGCTTCTTCCAGCTACACCATCGCCCAGTTACGAGATCCTGAGTGGACCCGAACGAACGGGACCGCCCCGTCCATCATGGACTACGCCCGATTCAACTACGTGGCTCAGCCGGAGGATCACGCAGCGCTGATGCCCAAGGTCGGGCCCTACGATCGTTTCGCGGTCAACTGGGGTTATCGCGCGTTTCCTGAAGGAACAAAGGAATCAGAGGAATTGGAGAAGCTGGTGAAGCCTCAGATCGATAACCCGATCCTTCGCTTCGGGGATCCAAACGCCTCTATCGACTCTACCCAGCAAACTGAGGATTTGGGTTCAGACGCGGTCGAAGCCACGCGACTCGGACTCAAGAATCTCAATCGAATCGCTGCATCCGTGGTCAGCGCTACCTGTGCCACCGGACGCGACTACAGCCTCTTGGAGAATATGTATTCCCAGCTGCTGAACCAATGGTCGCGAGAAATGGGACATGTCGTGAGCGTTGTGGGAGGAGTCGAGGATATCAACCTCTACTACGGCGATGCCGCACAGCGATATTTTCCTCAGCCCGCCGCCTATCAGCGGAACGCCGTGGCTTTTCTTCTGGAAAATGCGTTGAGGACACCTTCCATGTTCACTTCTTCCAATCTGACCCTGCGCCTGACGGATGAAGGCGTGGCGGAAAGACTGCTGGAGACCCAGCGTCGTGTTCTCGCGGGTTTGATCAGCGCGCGTCGGCTGAATCGACTGTCCGAAATCGCTCAGCAACAGGGTGCCTCCGCTTACCCACCCAGCGAGCTCTTTCAATCCATTCGGGACGGACTTTTCGAAGAGTTGAAACAACCTCAGATCGCAATCGATGTTTACCGCCGCAATCTCCAGCGCGCGTATGTGGCTCTGCTGGCCGGAGCGTTGAAAGATCCTGCGGTGAGTTCGGATCTTCCGGGCTACGCTCGGGCGGAGTTGGCTGCGATTCGCGAATTGGTCCGGCTAGGCCTAGCCAAGGCTCCAGCTGGTGATTCTGCTTTGCAGGCTTACTTCGGCG